>DATALK010000354.1:0-5604 GCA_036261085.1 Phototrophicaceae bacterium
GTATTCATCATAAAATATGATACGGTGTCGCGTGAAAAGTATCACACAAGCCGGGTGAGTCGGGGTACAATTTCCGCCGGGGAGCTTTCCAAGCTAAAGGAGTTTTTGGGGATGAATCGCATCCTGAGTTTATTTAAACGCATCGGCGCGGATATTGTCGCCGGGCGCAATCTTGAATCCTACGTTGTAACCGTCATCGGCATCGCTCTCATTTTCCTGGACATTGTGGGCGACGTGGACGATGGCCTCAAACTGACCGTCGTTATCGCCGCGCTGATGGTGCTGGTCTTTAAATCCACCACCCCGGAAACACAAACCCTCGACCTGGATCACGTCTTACATGACCGGGACGATTTTGGCCCCTTCCGCGAGACCGTGCGCGGGCGGCGGCAGGTGTGGATTTACGGCCCCTCGTCGGTCAACGCGCTGCGAGAGGACATCGAACGCGAGGTGCTGGACAAAGGCGGCACGGTACGGATTATGCTCCAAGACCCCGACAGCCCCGCATTGGACTTTTTGTGCGACCAGTTGGATACCCGCGACCCGCGCGCCAATCTCAAACGCGATCTGGAAACCTCGATCAAACTCCTTGAACATATCAGCGCTTCGGTTCCCAATGGCAAGCTGGAATGTCGCCTGCTGCCGTACAGCCCCGGCTACAGCATGGTGCTGGTCGAACCTGATGGCCGGGATGGGCAGATTACGCTGGAATTTCTCGGTTTCCGTTACGAACACATCAAACAGCGAATGCACATTGTCATTTCGCGCCTCGAATCGCCGCGCTGGTTTGACCATTGGAAAGATCAATATCAACGGATGTGGGATGCCGCTAAAACATTATAATCTGCGCCGCTGGCTGCTGGTGCTGGCGGTGTGTTTGCTGCTTTGTGGAAATGTGGTTCAGGCTCAGGACGGTTACATTCGTTCGCCGCGTCTGGGGATTACCTTCATCAGTTCGCTCGATTACCCGCGCAACGAACCGCGTTACCAGCGTGCCCTGCTGCTTGGCGTCGGCTGGAATCGGTGGCCGTTGTACTGGAACCTGGTCGAAAAAGCCGCCGGTTCCTTTGATTGGAGCCAGTATGATCGGCTCGTCAGTGACGATCTGCAACACGGCCTGCAAATCAACGTCATTCTGTTAGGCCGCCCGCCGTTTTACGAAGACGGCGGCAGCATTGACGGTTTGTGGCAGCCGGTTTTTGCCGATGGTACGGATGTCTGGACGCCGGGCAAACTGCCCAATCCCGCCCATCCCTGGGCCAACTTTGTCTATCAGGCTGTCATGCGCTACAAACCGGGTGGTGGGCTGGCGACCCAATCCGGTTGGGCGGGTGATGTGGGCATTACCGTCTGGGAAGCCTGGAACGAGCCAGATTTTGATATGTTCTGGACGGGCAGTGTCGAGGCTTACGCCCGTTTGCTGAAAGTCACCTATCTGGCCGCCCACGCCGCTGACCCGAACGCCAAAGTGATGTTTGGCGGGCTGGCGTACAACACCGCCGACGATTGGCTGGCAAAAGTGCTGGCAATTTATGCCCGCGACCCGGCGCGGGAGGCCAATAACTGGTTTATGGATCAGGTCGCCGTTCACAGTTACACCTATCCGCGCCGCAGTGATTTACTGGTGCGTCGGGTGCGGGAAGACCTGGAAGCGCACGATTTGCAGCGCCCCATCTGGCTCAACGAGAGCGGCGTGCCGGTGTGGGATGATTACCCCGGCCCCACCTGGGCCACCCGTCCGGCGGAGCATGTGCTGCGGGCCACCATCGAACAGCAGGCCGCCTATCTGGTGCAGAGTACCGTCTATGCCTGGGCGGAAGGGGCGGATGTGGTCTTTTTTCACCAGTTGTTTGACGACTGCGGCAACCAGGCTTTTGGCACGAATTTCCCGCCAAATGATGGTTCTTTGTGTGCGAATGGCGGCGTTTGCTGGGGCGATGCGCACGGCCTTTACCGGAATAACCGCGATTCAGCCTGTTTCAGTCAGCACCCGCTGCCGGGAACACCGCGTCCGGCGGTGGCCGCGTTTTATCGTCTGGCGCAGCTTTTTGGCGCGGCTCCGGTGGCGAACCCCCAGGTGACGGAAACCAAAACCTCTGTCCAGATCAGCTTTGACCAACCGACTCTCAATCAGCACATTCTCGTCATCTGGAATCGCACGCTTGGATCGGTTTCGGCCACGATTCCCGCCGTCAGCAGCGAGGCGCGGCTGTATTCCATCACCAATGACGAAACCCAGCTAACGCCGGTCAACGGCAAATACAAACTTTCGCTGCCCCCGGCGACCTATGATGGGTATCCCTATCTCCAGGCCGGTGATGTGACGGGCATTGGTGGCCCACCGCTGCTGCTGGTCGAACGCCAGGACGCCATGCCCGCTAATCTGGCGCTGCTGCCCATTACGTCGGAATCGTCCCCGGCGCAAACCCTGACACCGACGCTAACGCCCACCATTCCGCCAACGGTTGACCCGGCTTTTGACCACCGTGCGCCAGTAGCCGCTGTTGTGTCACTTCCAGCGACCAGTCCGACGGAATTTACGGTTTCGTGGTCGGGGCAGGATGACAGCGGCATTCAGTCCTATGTGGTGTTTGTGCGCGTGAACGGCGGCGAGTGGCAGCCCTGGCAGCAGGACACCACCGTGACTTCCGCCGTGTACCAGGGCGCTTCCGGCAGCACCTATGATTTTGCGGCCTGGGCCGTTGACCTCGCCGGGAACTGGTCAGCCAACGTCGAACTACAACCCCAGGCCAGCACACGGGTGGAGTAGCCGGGTCTAACCCATTGGAATGTAGGGGAGCGCCTGGGTGCGCTCCCTGGCTTTCAAGGCTAAATAGACAGAATATCTTGAAGTTCCCAGATGGTGAGTTTATGGCTGCTGCCCAAAGCTATCCGGGTTCCGTCCGGGCTGAATGCGCCATCGCTGGCATAAAAGTTAATGGGGATAACGTTGCCGGTGAGCGTATTGACCAGATACGTTTTAGCTGCATGGATTGGGAGAAGCAAAACAAAATCCTCATTGGGTGAAGCGTTACAGAACATTGGGATTGGTGTACTGACCATTCCTTTATACTTTTCGCCATAACGCTGCCAGTACCGGTTACATCCCTTTGCCGAAATATCTATAAAAAGCAGTTCTCCTATCCACCGGTAACTGGTTTCGTCATTAAAAAGAATTTCATCTCCTATCCAGGTCTGCAAAACCTGCCTGGTTTTTAAATCTTGAACTGCATAGGTCTGAGTTGTTGCCTCATAGGTGAATTGTAAAGTGTTCAACGGGTTAACGAGGGGTTGTGTTTTATCCCAATTTCCATTGGCAAAAACAGTATCTCCGTCCAGCTTATAATTCCATATCTCATCATAGGGAATGTCCTCCGTTTGCAAAACCTTCCCGGTGTTAACCTCCCAAACATTGACCGTAGCAACCTCAGCCTCCCAATCCGCCGAGATGGTTTTGATTTGAGTGCCATCCTCATTCCAGGCCAGTCGGTAAATCGGTTTTTCCACCAGGATTTCCTGACTTGGAGCCGGAATAACCGATTTCGGCGAAGCGTCTGGCGTCAGCAGCGGTTCGACTTGAGGCGGCAGCCAACCCGCGCACAACGACCAATAACAGTTTGTTAACTCACGGGTGTTACTGTCATTGATTTTGGCAACCTCGTAGACCATAGACCGATAGCCACTTAAGGGAAAGAAATCCCATTCCATAAATATGACCCATCCATCGTTTTCGTGCCATGAGGTGAACGTTTCCATCGTCGAAGCACTGGTTTGGGATTGGGCCACCACCTGGAGGGATGACAATTCGTAGATAGACCGTCCCACTTGCAGATATTTACGCGAAGGTGCTAGGGAATAATTTGGCACGCCCATAGGGATACCAACTGGTTGGGTTTGTAACGTCTCCATGTCAATTATTTTTAGCGCGGGAATACTTTCGCCGCTCTTTTCCTCGAACAAGAAGTGATGACCATCAAGCCATAAAATGGGTCGGTGCATCGGCGGCATCATTTTTTGTTTTAACGACGGCGTAAACACGACCACCTTGTTTCCACGCTTATCAGAAATATCAATGACCGCTTTATTCCCCTCCGGCGACCAGATGACGCCCTCTGTTGGTGAAAAACTGAACGGATCATTCCGTCGAATCACAACTAAACGGTCTGCTGTCAGGAAAAGCCACAGAATGCTCATCTGTCTCTGACTATCAACGGCGGTTTCTTCAATTTGGATCAACGCCTCTGTTTGCTGTGGATTCCAGGTCATGGAGATTAACCTTGAGTAGCTATCAGGATAGTCGAAAGGATATTTCCATTCCTGGTGGGAGAAAATATCGTGAATGACGAGTTGCTTTTCCGCATTGATAAATGCTAGGAGCTGTGTGCTGTTATTGTCATAGATGTCATGGACTTTATTGAGTGTTGCGCTGTCTTTTAGTTCCAGCGCCGGGATCGTTAAATCGTATAAATGGGTGGTTCCTTCTTGGGAAACTTCTATCGAAATCTGGGAACCGTCAGGACTCCACCTAACACTACCGGCAGAAGTTTGCTCACCGTCAAAGAAATGTTTATAAATCGGCTGTTGGGTATTGGGATCAAATAAAACTAACCAGGTGTGATAACCATAATCCGAAATCTGCTGCGTATCTGTATAAACCAACAAATCTTCAACCGGCGACCAGACTATATCGCTTCGGCTCAAACCTTCCTGGGGCAAAAATGGGATGATGGTTTGTTCATCAGTGCTGATAATATAACTACGCCAATCGGAACCATCATAAGCGCCGCCTTTATGGGAGGTGAAAGCAAACCACCGGCCTGAAGGCGACCAACCGGGGCCGCTGGCCGAATTGTGGGTTGCTGGAATGACGGCCTCACCGAATTGGCGGCTGTCGCTGCCGTCCGCGCGTTCAATGACGTAAGAATGCAGCACATCGGAGAAATAATAGAGGTAGGGAGCCGGTTCTTGCGCCCCTGCTACCGAAACAGTAAGCAGCAGCGCTAAAACAATTAAACTTAAGAGTTTCATATAACCCCCTAAAATTTACAACTCCTGTATTATAGATACTGGTATCTTCCCTAAACTGACGTTTACCCTACGGCCAGCATCCGGCTTCCCAAAACAATAAACAAATGTTCGAACATTTGTTTACTCCATCCCCTTTGTTTCCCCTTATACTGGAATCAGCCGAAATAACGGACACCTGATATGCCTTTGACTGACGACTGTAGACTGAAGACTATGGACTACCGACTTGCAATCCTGGCAGCAATGGCAGCGACACTCCCCCTACCCCTTCCGCCGCCGCTGCTAACTGACCTGTTTTTTAGCTCACCCTTGTTTGCGACCTTAGCTGGTCTATAATGGCTCTTAAGGGTTCAGATTGAATCCTTTAAACAACAGTAGCAGTCTTTTAGAAACGAGGAGTCATGACTCAGGGACAGTTCCAGACCGCCAGCCTCACCACCCTTTTGCCGCCGCCGTTCGCCTGGATTGACATTCCCGGCGGGGACGTGCGGCTTGAAGACCGGGGCGGTTATTTGCTGCAAAGCGCTGCCATCGCGGTGGCGCCGTTTGCCATCGCCCAGGTTCCGGTGACCAACG
>DATALK010000360.1:0-2949 GCA_036261085.1 Phototrophicaceae bacterium
GGTAAAACCTTTAAACCGCTAAAGCGGTTGTGTCTTTGTCCTGAACCGCTTTAGCGGTTTCCAGATGATGGGGTAGCCTGACGTTTTAAACGTCAGGCGAAAACTTGGCGAGTGAGCATTAAAAACCTCCCCCTGTAAGCAGGTTGGGTGGGGTTTAAAAGTACCAACAATGCCTTCTTTGACCCTGTAAGGGGCAGCAAAAAAGGCGGCAACCCGCGCGAGTTGCCGCCTTCTTAACTGGTGACTAAAGACTGGAGACTGACGACTACCGCCTAATCATTTACCCGCGTGGTGTAGACGCCTTCTTCGGTGTTGATGCGAATGGTGTCGCCGATGTTGATAAACATGGGAACCTGGACTGTCAGGCCGCTTTCCGTGATGATTTTCTTCTGCGGATTAACGGCGGTATCGCCCGCGATGGCAACTTCGGACTCGACTACCTTCATGTCAATGTTTTTGGGCAGTTCGTAGTCAATAACTTCGCCTTCGTAACTGCTCAAGCGCAGTTGCAGGTTTTCTTTCAGATACAGGGCATCATCCCCAAACACATCTTTGCGGATTTGCGGCTGTTCGTAGGTATCCATATCCATAAAGGTCAGGAAATCACCGTCTGTATACAGATATTGAACGTTGTGTTTTTCGACCTCAATATCCTGAACGGATGTGCCGGAGTTGAAGGTGAGTTCAAAGGTCGCGCCCGTCCGCATATTCCGCACTTTGACACGAATGGTGGCGTTGCCGCGTCCGGGTTTGATGTGCTGGTAATTCAGCACTTTGACAATTTGGCTGTCCGCTAAAAAGGTCGTGCCTTTGCGGAGTTGATTGACATCAATCATCGAAATTCAAAAATCCTTACTGACCACGAATGATGGCAACAGTATAACAAACCCGCTGGAAGCCGTGTAGGGCTGGCTGCCAAAATAAAACCCAAACGGGAGCCAAAGGTTCCCGCTGGTAATGAAGGTCGGTGATTTGTTCTAAAAGCGCTGAATGGCTTAGAACGCCCGGCTGAGTGCGCCCGCGTTGGTTCCGGGCAGGCTGTCCATGAATTCGGCGTTGCTTTCGCTTTGGCGGAACTGGTTCACAAACCGTTCGTAAGCGCCAACCGTGCCGAGTTCCGGGTCTTCGGCCAGCCGCGCCAGCATATTGCGCAGCGTGTACGCGCGTTGCAGCACATCCGGCCCCAGCAGCAGTTCTTCACGCCGCGTGGATGATTGTTCGATGTCAAAGGCCGGGAATAACCGCCGCTCTTGCAGCTTGCGGTTGAGCATCAGTTCCATGTTGCCCGTACCCTTGAATTCTTCGTAAATCAGGTCGTCCATCTTGCTGCCGGTGTTGACCAGGCAGGTGGCAATGATGGTCAGGCTGCCGCCCTGTTCAATGTTTCGCCCCGCGCCAAAAATCCGTTTCGGCGGGTGAATGGCCGAGGGGTCAAAACCGCCGGAGAGCGTGCGCCCGCTGCTGGGCACGACCAGGTTATAGGCGCGCGCCAGCCGGGTGATGCTGTCCAGCATCAACACGACATGCTGCTTGCTTTCGACCAGCCGCTTGGCGCGGTTGATTGCCATCTCGGCCACGCGCACATGATGCTGCACGGGGTCGTCAAAGGTGGAAGCAATGACTTCGGCGTCAACCGAGCGATCCATGTCGGTGACTTCTTCCGGGCGTTCACCAATCAGCGCGATCATCAGATGCACTTCCGGGTAATTCCGGCTGATGGCGTTCGCTACTTCTTTCAGCACGGTGGTTTTACCGGCTTTGGGCGGTGACACAATCAAACCACGCTGCCCGCGTCCGATGGGGACAAACAAGTCCATCAACCGTGTGGATAAAATGCGCGGGTTGGTTTCCAGGACGTAACGTTGATTGGGATAAATGGGGGTTAACTCTTCAAAGTAGGGCCGATTTTTAGCTTCTTCGGGGTTGAGGCCGTTGACCGCATCCACCCGCAGCAGCCCGTAATACTTTTCTGAGTCTTTGGGCGCGCGCACCTGCCCGATGACCAGATCGCCCGTGCGCAGATTAAAACGTTTAATCTGCGTCTGGCTGACATACACATCATTGGGGCCGGGTAAATATTTCTCCGCGCGGAGGAAGCCGATGCCGTCATCCACAATTTCCAGCACACCGCCGCGCAGTTTATAGCCTTGTTTTTCAGCATTATCACGGAGGAGATCGAGGATAAGCTCTTGCTTCTTTAACCGGCTGTAACCGCTAATCCCGCTCTCACGCGCCAAGCCCCTGAGTTCTTCTAGATTTTTTGATTCGAGTTGAGCAATATCCATAGGTTATGGGACTCCAAAAGTTCGATACCGATCCTGGCATATCGCACACGGTGAATGCTACCATTTTCAGGAGATGCAGTCTGCCTGACCTTTTGTCGAATTACAAAACGGTGACAAAATCGGGCAGGGCCGCACAGAATGGTTGGTGTTGATATACTGGGAAGAAAAATGTGGTTAATCTCTCTGTTGCACTATAACATAGGTTTTTTCTTTCGGCAAGATTGCTTTTTCGGGCGATCTTAACCCTAACCCAGGTTGACAACCCCCCAGGAGGTGTGCTATTTTTGTGAAAACGATACCGGTAACGATACCGAAAATTATGATGACCTTGAAGAAACCTTCGCTGAAGTGATTTATGGCAAACTCAAACACCATCACCATCACGGATGTGGCCCGCGCCGCCGGGGTCTCGGTTTCGACAGTCTCTCGAATTCTCAATGGCAAACAGGATGTCGCCGCCGCCACCCGTGAGCGGGTGCAGCAAGTGATTGAGGAATTGGGCTTTAGCCCGCACGCCCAGGCCAAACGGCTGCGCGCCGGTAAAACCCATAACATCGGCCTCCTTTTTCCCCTGAAATACCCTGGTAAACCCCCTTTCAATTCTCTCGAAACGGATTTTATTATCGGTGGTCAGCGCCACGAGGGAACAGTCCTGAGGAACACA
>DATALK010000365.1:0-19007 GCA_036261085.1 Phototrophicaceae bacterium
AGGGTTGGAGTCGCAGTCTTCGGGATAGACATTCCCGGCCTTCAGCTCGATTGGTAGTTCGCGGTATGAGCCATGTTCGCCGATGTTGAAGTTAAACCGGGTAGCGAGGTACATATCACCCAGGTTTTCTACTGGCGAGGGGTGGCTGATGTTGCCGTATAACCGGCAATTAATGTGATTCTGGGTGCGAATATTAGAGATGGTGAACACACCGCTGGCATTAGTTAAAAAGGGTGAACCGGGTACGAGGCTGCCATCTATCCAGCAGTTGACACCGATATTGTTTTTAACGGTGCGGGCCTGATAACTGACGGTCCCCGTGACGCTGTAACCGCTGATAACCGTTACTGGCGGCGGGGGGGTATAGGTTGCGGGTACGACCACCTTACCATTGCGATCGAGGAATGAGAAGGTGCAGGTCAGTGGGGAGGTTCCCGCCGTCGGTTTGACGCGAAATTGAATTGAACCAAGTGTCAGGCTAGTTTGAACGCCGTTGCGTCCGAGGGGCTGGTTACGTCCGCGTTTCGAAGCGACGGCAGAGATTTTTAACTGTCCGGCAACATTGGTGTAGATAGAAGTGTAGTTTGTCCAACCATCCTGACCGTCCCAAACAGTGCCATTCCACTCAACTGGCGCGCGGTTATCTTCACCATGATCTGGTGTATTGTCGCCGTTGAAATCCTGGTTATAGATATCCAGTACATTGCCATTGGCGGTACAGTTTATCTCTACCGCCCAGAACTCAACCGTTGTGGTGGTATCGAAGTAGGCCATAACATAGCGGTAATCGTCACCTGGGTTAAAGGTTGGATAGCCGGGTGCATTGGTGTCGAGAGTCGTCAGTTGGAGTGGTGGCCCCCAGTTTGGTGCAACAGTGATTTTGGGTGCAACTGTCTGCGCCAGCACCGGGGTGATGCCGATAGCCAGCAGCGCGCACGCGGCCAGCAGAATCCAGAAACGAGTTTTCATGGGTTGTGCCTTTCTATACTGAGACAATAATCGAAATGAATGCGGTGAAGGTACTTTCTGGTGGCGTCATGTTCTCCTTTATTCCTACTTAAAACGATTTTGTCGAAATCGGGGTGAAACTGGGTTCAGGTGACAGGTCTGAACCGAGGCCCGTTGGTTCCAGCGTGAGTGTGCTTGCTGGTGTTTCAGCGGTAGGTTCCAATGTCGGTGGCGCTTCGGTAGTTAGTTCTAGCGCGAGCGTCACTTCTGGTGTGGTTTCGGGTGTCAGGGTGGCGGTTATTTCTGGCGTGGGTGTGACCGGCGGTGTTTCGCAGCCGGATTCGAAATTTCCGGCCAGGATGGCAAGGTCGGCGGCTTCGGTCAGGCCATCGCCGTTAATGTCGGTGTCTGGCGCGGCAGTGTCAAACTGCGCCGTCAGCAGCGAAATGTCGGTCAGGCCAATACAGCCGTCCTGATTCAAATCGCCACCGGCCAGAATGACCGGCGGCAGCGGCGCGCCAGGGGGCATAATCGCTTGGAAGTGTTGATGTAATGGCGCGGTTATCACCAGGAAAAACGGCTGATCGGCGGGTACAAAGGTGGTATATGCGCCGGTAGTATCGGTCAGGACGCTATTTAAGGTTATGCCGCTGCTGTCCACGATGCTGATTTGAATGCCGGAGGCGTCCGGTTGGCGGGACTGGTACTGCGCCAGGCCGGTGACGGTCAGCAGTTCAGGCGTATGGGTTGGGGTGATCGCTGCCGTTATTTCGGGCGTGAGCAGCGGGTCGGCGGTGGTTTCCGGCGTCACGGTCAGCGTTTCCGTGAGGGTTGGCGTTGGGGAAGCGGTTGCCGTGATGCTAATTTCAGCGGTGGCCGTAACTTCCGGTGTCATAGCAGTCTCCGTTGTTGGCTCACTGGTGGCCTCGACGGTGGTTTCCGGTGTGAGGGCGGCGGTGGTCATGGGTGTTGGCGCTTCCGTCAGCAGCGGTACGGGTGTCCCGGTTGGTGTCAGCGTAGGAGTGGCGCTGGGCAGCGTGGTTGCGGTTTCGGTCAGCGTTGCCGTTGGTGTGAGCGCCAGAAGGTCGGGGGTTATCTCCGCTTCTTGCGCTTTTGCACCAAGCTGAAGACTTATCAGGAGGATTACCATAAGCCAGATTATATTAATATGTTTGTATCTGATTGGCATAGAATTTAAGATTCCAGAATAAATTTCTAAACTTATTATAGACGTGGTTGGCAAATCGTTTCATAAAGGATTTGTGAATTCGAACATGAGGAATTGTGAGAAGTGTAAAATTCTAGCGGGTGGTGACAGCAGCAGGGATCAGCGACAGGGACTTTAAGCAGCGCACACTGGCCCGCGCTGGAGATGACAAATAGTACCCATTGTCATCGGCGCGGCACAACGACCCAAACCGTTGCCGGTGCGGCTTGCGGTTTGGCGTATTACAACCGTTGTCTCTCATCAATACCGGCCATTTAATGACCAGATGGCTGACGACAGTGTTTTGGGCGTGTCAAACGAATCGTAACCTCGCTCGTCAAGCTGGTTGATTAGCTGCGACGGCTGATTGCTGGCCGCGAACCGCCGCAAAAGTCCCAGGCGGGTGAGCATTTGTTACCGAGACTTCATTTGAAAGCGGTCAGGTTTTTGGTAATCTGGCCGCACCATTGGCGCATTTTGTCCCAATCGCGGAAGTCGCCGTCAAAGCTGCTCGGCCAGGTTGCGCCATCGTAACGGGCGGCCAGCGTCCAGCGTTCGTTCCAGTCTACGGTTTGCAGATCAAGTTTGCCCCCAAAGGCGGTGATGTCTTGCACGTTCATTTTTTCCAGCAGGTCGGTATCCATGTAATATTCCATCACATGCTCAAGGCCATGCGGCTCCAGGACACGAATGCAGTTGACCCAGAAATACACGGGCCTCTGCATCAGCGATTCCTGAAAATCATTGATGAACTTGGTCATTTCGGGCAACCAGGAGCCGGAATGAATAGCCGTCCCCAGGACGACCAGATGGTAAGCGTCCACCGAATGCACTTTTTCGACATTTGCTACTGTAACCTTAAATCCCTGCTGGTGCAGCGACTTGCCGATATATTCCGCGACTTCAGCGGTTGAACCGTGCGCACTGGCATATCCAACGAGTACGTTCATGACCATCTCCCTTGTTAAAAATAGCTATAAACTGCTGTAGCTGAATTGTAATATTCAACTAATTCTAGAAATAATCGAAATATCATAGGATATATTCATTAAAATCATTATAAGGTCATTTTCAGGTTTCGGTCTAGTCGAAAGACGTAAGAAATTGGTGCCAGCAGCGGCTCCGCCCTGATGGCGCGGGTCAGTGTTGGATGAGAATTAATGTCAGGCTAGTTTTGCATATTGCTCAAGCCCTGCTTCGGGGTATAATCTGCAATATCAGCGGAATCAGTGGAAACCAGGCACTGAGGGGTTAAGTACAAAAATATGATCGAGGTCATCATTGATAGCATCCGAGTGAGCTTGATGTCACAGCATCGGGTGGTTGTCCTGAAAGACGTTAATACGGAACGCTATTTGCCCATCTGGATTGGCCCATGTGAAGCTGAAGCTATTACGGTTAAACTTCAGGAGATGCCGACGCCTCGGCCATTGACCCATGATTTGCTGAAATCCGTTATCCGCGAACTAAATGGCCGGGTGGTTCACATTCTGATTAGCGACTTACGCCAGGATGTGTATTACGCGCGGATTGTGATTGATGTGGCCGGTGAGCAAATTGAGATTGATTCCCGTCCCAGTGATGCGATTGCGCTGGCCGTGCGGGTGAATGTGCCGATTTTTGTGGCCGAAACCGTGATGGATCGGGCCGCAACGGAACCGGATGAAGATGTCGAAAAAGAACCGCCCGTCGAAGGCGCGGCCAGTGAGATGGACGCAAAGACTCTGAGTGCGTTTGCTGATTTTGTGGACACGCTGGATTTTGACGATCTGGAAGATAACGAAGACTAGTTCTACTGGCGACTAGTCCGGTACAATTATAATGAATGCCTGAAACGGTGCGTTCCGGTGTCGCGCCGTTTTGTTTCTCTGGGCTTGGACAGCAATGAGCGATCAATTTAACGGTTGGGGCACCCAATCTGTTCCTTACAGTCAGGAAGCTGAAGAAGCCACCATCGGCGCTGTCCTCATCAATCCGGTGGCGTATTTTGGCGTCGCCTCGTTTTTGCAGCCCGACGATTTTTTCCTGCTGCGTCACCGCTATGTCTGGCAGGCCATGCAGCGGCTTTCTGACCGGGATGAGCCGATTGAGTATCTGACACTCATCGAAGAACTGCGCGACATCGGCAAGCTGGATGAAATCGGCGGCCCCGCTTACATCACCCAACTGATTAACAGCACCCCGACCCACGTTCATGCCGAAGTGTATGCGCGGTTGGTCGAACGCGCCGCTACCCGGCGGCGGCTGATGGGGGCGTCGGATCAGATTAAAGCCCTGGCGCTGAACGAAGAACTGACGATTGAACAGGTCATCGCGGACGCGGAAGCCAAGCTGTTCGATGTGACCGAGCGCCAGCTAAACAAAGAAATGATCCCGATGCGGGAGGCCATCAGCGCCTACTATGACCGCATCGAACACCTGATGCGTTACCAGGATGAAGCGCTCGGCTTGCCCAGCGGTTTTAAAGACCTGGACAAGCTGCTCGGTGGTCTGCAAAAGTCTGACCTGCTGATTTTCGCGGGCCGCCCTGGTATGGGAAAATGTGTGGCTGAAGGAACACTTGTCCCCACTGAGCGCGGCCTCGTCCCGATAGAATCTCTTAAGCCTGACCATATAACCGGCATCCCGGATGACGAGGGTGGCTTTTATTACCCGCTCGAAATCGGCGTCCAGACGCCTGACGGTCTCCGTCAGACCAGTTACTTCTATGATAGTGGTATCAAGCCGACCCTTTGTTTGACGACCCGCGCCGGATATTCGCTGACGGGGACATATAATCATCCTGTGCTGGTTTTATCTCGAACCGGCAAAAAGCAGTGGAAAGCCCTGGCTGATCTTGGGGTTGGCGATTGGTTAGCGGTTGCTTCCGACCAAAGCCTGACTGGTAGCCCATTATCGTCTGCGTGGGATGAAATCGTTGATCTTAAAGCGGCTGTCGCGCAGCCTTGTTATGATTTAACCGTCCCTGATGGCAATACATTTGTTGCCAATGGGATTGTCAGCCACAACACCTCTTTTATGCTGTCTGCCGCTGTCAATATGGCGCGGTTAGGGGCGCGGATTGCCGTTTTCAGTATGGAAATGGGCGTTGAGCAGATTGTGCAGCGCCTTGTTTCGATGGAAGCGGGCATTAATACCCAAAATCTCCGCAGCGGCCAGTTAACGCCCCAGGAATGGTCGCGGTTTGTCCAGGCCGCCGGGAACATGAGTTCGTTCCGCATCTTCATTGATGATACCGCCGCGATGAATCCCATTCAGATGCGTACCAAGTGTCACCGGTTGCTGCGTGAACACGGCCTTGATCTGGTCATCATAGACTATATGCAGTTAATGAACGCGGGCGGCGCGTATGCCAACAATCGCGTCCAGGAAATCAGCTATATCAGCCGCAGCATGAAAGAAATGGCGCGCGAACTGAATGTTCCCGTGCTGTCCGCCGCACAGCTTTCCCGCGCGGTTGAGCAGCGACAGGACAAGCGTCCGCAGTTGAGCGATTTGCGCGAATCGGGCTGCTTGGCTGGCGAGAGTCTGGTGTATTTACCCGACGAAGGCCGCTATGTACCGATTGCCGAGTTATGCGGCAAAACCGGCTTCCGCGTGTTGAGCCTGAATACGGACACCTGGAAACTGGAACCCGGTGTTGTAACAAATGCTTTCTGTACCGGAACAAAGCCCGTTTATCGGCTGACCACACAGCTAGGCCGTACTATTCGCGCCACAGCCAATCATAAGTTTCTGACGATTGAGGGTTGGAAACGTCTGGATGAATTGACGTTAGACGATCATATTGCACTGCCACGCCGCCTGGATGGGCCGTGCGAACAGACAATGAGCGATGCCGAATTGGGGCTACTGGGCCATCTGATTGGTGATGGCTGTACGCTACCACGTCATGCTATTCAATATACTACCAGAGAATATGATTTAGCCGAAACGGTTGTTCAGTTAGCCAAAGATTTTTGGGGTGATGCTGTTCGGCCTCGTATTTATCAAGAACCAGGCCATAGCTGGTATCAGGTTTTTATTCCGTCCACCCAACATCTGACGCATCATGTGCATTCTCCGGTGCGGGTATGGTTAGAGGAATTAGGCGTCTTTGGTCTACGTTCGCACGAGAAATTTGTGCCAGCGAAGGTGTTTACCCAACCCGCCGAAGCAATTGCTCTTTTCTTACGCCATCTGTGGGCGACAGACGGGTGTATTAAACTATCCATAGGCAAGAAGCATTACCCTGCCATTTATTATGCTTCTAGCAGTGAAACCTTAACGCGGGATGTGCAGTCTCTACTGCTTCGGCTTCAAATTAATGCTCGTTTGGCTAGAGTTGCCCAGAGTGGTAAGGGACGAGATCAATATCACGTCACCGTCAGCGGCAAACAAGATACTGAACGGTTTCTTGAGGTTGTTGGTGGTGTTGGAACTTATAAACAGCAATCTGCAAAAGAGTTGCTGGAATATATAAGTGGCCGGGTTGAAAATACCAATCGGGATATTATTCCTAAGGCTGTTTGGCGCATGTATGCTGTGCCAGCTATGGAAAATGCTGGCATGACTACTCGTCAAATGCAGGCTGAATTAGGGAATGCGTATTGTGGAACTGGCCTTTATAAACAGAATCTAAGCCGTAATCGTGCCGCTCGGTTGGCTGACATAGTACAATCGGAACCGCTTACTACTTTGGCTGAAAGTGATGTTTATTGGGATAGTATTGCTTCAATCGAACCTGATGGGGAAACTAACGTTTATGATCTGACTGTTCCAGGTAATAGCTGTTTTATATCAGATGATTTGTTAGTTCATAATAGTATTGAGCAGGATGCTGACATCGTAATTTTCCTGTACCGTGATGAAATTTATAACGAAGCGACAGAGTTCCCGAACCAAGCCGATTTGATTGTTGCCAAACATCGGAATGGCCCCACCGGCACGGTCTCGCTCTATTTTGAAAAGACGCTCACCAAATTCCTCAACGCCGCCGAGCGCAGCGTAGATTTGAGCCGCATCTGATGGAGAAGTTTAACGGCTTTTTGCCGGGTAAAGTGCGGATGATTGAAGTTCCGGCCACCTTTTTTACGGAACTGCTGCCGCTGCTGGATGACCCCGCCGAACTGAAAGTGATTTTGTTTTGTTTCTGGGCGCTGCCGCAAAAAGACGAAAAGTACCGTTACCTCCGCCGGGATGATTTCTCCGAAAATGGCGAACTCCTGCGCGGGCTGGCGGCGATTGACCCCGATGCTGACCCCGAAGATGTGCTGGATGCGGCCTTAGCGCGGGCGGTTGAACGCGGGGCGCTGCTGCTGGCCGAAGTGACGCTGGATAAGGGCCGCGAACAATTCTATTTTGTGAATACGGTTTTGGGCCGTAACGCCATTAATCAGATTCAGGCGGGGTACTGGCGGCCCCATGATACGGATAACCCGGTTGAAATTCTCCCCGAACGCCCCAATATTTATCGGCTGTACGAGGAAAATATTGGCCCGTTAACGGCCATGATCGCGGATGCTCTCAAAGACTCGGAAAAAGATTACCCGGCGCACTGGATTGAGGCCGCGATCCGCGAAGCCGTTGAAAACAACAAACGCAATTGGCGGTATATTCAGCGGATTCTCAAGCGTTGGGAGACGGAAGGAAAGAGCCGTGAACCTGGACGATATGCTGAACAAGATGGGCAGAGCTATGTCAGTGGGGAATTCAGCAAATTCATCAAACACTGACGACGACCAGACCTGTCGACTTTGTGGCAAAGAGCCAATCTGTGAAGGGCTGGGTGTGGTTCGGTATGATGTGCCGGTAGATGACCCGCGTTTTGGCAAGCTGTTTCGCTGCCCCAATAATCCCGTCGAAAAAGATACGCAACGCCAGGATCGCTTGCGCCGCCTGAGCAACCTGGACGCCTATGCCGATAAAACTTTTGATAACTTCGTGATTGACCCGTCGCTGCTGACTGCATCCGAGGCCCAATCGTTGCATATGGCATTACGGATGGCCGAAAGTTTTGCCGACCAACTCGATGGCTGGCTGCTGCTGGAAGGTGGTTACGGTTGCGGTAAAAGCCACCTGGCCGCCGCCATTGGGAATGCGCGGCTGACTCAGGGCGAGGTGGTGCTGTTTGTGACCGCGCCGGATTTGCTCGATCATCTGCGCGGCACTTACGGGCCGTCGTCCGAAACCGGCTATGACGAAACTTTTGACCGGGTGCGGAATGTGCCGCTGCTGGTGCTGGATGACCTGGGTGCGGAAAATTCCAGTGCGTGGGCGCAGGAAAAACTATTCCAACTGCTGAATTACCGGTACAGTCGCCGTCTGCCGACAGTGGTGACCACCAATGTGGATTTGGATATGATTGACCCCCGTGTGCGGAGCCGGTTGCTCGATCAGAACATGATTCACCGCGTCAAAATCACCGCCCCGGATTATCGTTCGTCTATCCAAAACCGGCGCGATCAATTGTTATCGGCTCTCAATTTATACGAAGACATGACGTTTGATAATTTTGACACGCGCAAAAATCTGACGCCGGATGAACGGCGTAATCTGGAACTGGCGCTGCAAATTGCCCGTTCTTACGCCCAAAGGCCGCAGGATTGGCTGGCGTTAATGGGGCCATATGGCTGCGGCAAAACGCATCTGGCCGCCGCGATTGCCCGTTACCAACAGCAGCAGGGAACGGAAGTCATGTTTGTGACCGTGCCGGATTTGCTTGACTATCTGCGGGTGGCTTACAACCCCGGCGCGCCGGTTAGTTTTGACCACCGGTTTCAGCAGGTGAGAACAGCCGCTTTTCTGGTTTTGGATGATCTGGGTACGGAAAATTCCAGCGCGTGGGCCAAAGAGAAATTGTTCCAGATTATGGATTACCGCTATATTGCCCGCCTGCCCACCGTGATGACTACCGCTAAACGTTTGGAAGAGATTGACGGGCGCGTTCGCAGTCGGTTGATTGATGACCGCCGCTGCACAATGGTAGGCATGACCGCGCCGGGGTATCCGGTACGGATGAAACGCGAATGAGCCGCGCTGGATAGGAGCCTGCGTTGTTACCCCTCACCATCACTCCTTATGATCGTCAGTATTTACAACGCCTGCGGGATTTGATCTTTCACAGCCAGATGGTGCATACGCATCTGGATTGGCAGGAAACGGACCAGTGGTTGGAAACGCAGCATGTCCCCATGCGGCTGGCGTGGCAGCGGGGCCGGTTGGTGGGGGCGTTGGGCGTGTCCGCGCCGCTGAATCACACCTGCTGGTTACGGTTGGCGGTGGTGCAGGATCAGAACGACTATGCCCGAATTTTGCGGATGTTGTGGGACGAATTGGTGCTGGAACTGCGGGGCCAATTCATCGAGTCGGTAGCTTTGTTAGCCATGCGCGACTGGATTTTACATTACGCGCCGCTGCTTGACTTCCATTATATTGAAGATATTATTACGTTGGAGCGTTCCGGGCCGGAAGTGCCGTCGCCGCGTACCAATCATCTGGTCATTCGGGCGGCGGAAGTGAACGATCTGGTGGCGATGACGCGCGTGGATAACTGCGCTTTTGTGCCGCCCTGGCAGCTTTCGCTGGAAGAACTGCGGCAGGCGCATCGCATCTCGGCCAGTTGTACGGTGGGTCTGCTGGATGAGACCATCGTCGGCTATCAGTTAACCACGCTGTACTTTGATGGCGCCCACCTGGCGCGGTTGGCGATCATGCCGGAACTGCAAGGGTTGGGCCTGGGCGGGGTGCTGCTGGGGGATACGTTGCAGCGTTTTTTCCGGCGCGGGGTCTACACCATGACGCTGAATACCCAGTCCAGCAATCAGCGCTCCCGACAGCTTTACACCACCTATGGCTTTCGCCCCAATGGTTACGATCTGCCGTATTGGGTGGCGCATCTGTAGTTTTTGCTGATCGCTCCGTTTCGCGCTATTGTCTAACCGCATCTCATGGTGGCTCCCGCTAATCTTTTCAGGATTGTTTTATGCCTTTTGTTTATCGAGAAGAAGATGGCGATCTGAACGATCTGTCCGGCAAACAGGTCGCCATTGTTGGGTATGGTAATTTGGGCCGTCCGGTGGCGCTGAACTTACGTGACAGCGGCGTGACCCTGCTAGTGGGGACACGCGGCGAAGACAGCCGCGAACAGGCCCAAACCGATGGTTTTAACGCCACCAGTATTGAAGACGCGGTTAAAAGCGCCCAGATTATTTTTATGCTGCTGCCGGACGAAGTGATGCCGCCGTTTTATCTGGAGCAGGTGTCGCCTCATTTAAAACGCGGGGATATGCTGGTTTTTGGCAGCGCTTATAACGTGGCTTTTGGGTTTATCGAAGCGCCCGCATTTGTGGATGTGGCGCTGATTGCGCCGCGCTTGCTGGGGGCGGCGGTGCGCCAGCGTTATGAAAGCGGCGAGGGTTTTTGCAGTTTTATTGCTGTCGGGCAGGATGCCAGCGGGGAAGCCTGGCGGCGGTTGTTGGCGTTGGCAAAAGCCATCGGGGCGTTGCAGGCCGGGGCAATTGAAGTCAGCTTTGAGCAGGAATCGGAACTCGACCTGTTCACCCAGCAGGTGATGTTGCCCATGCTGCATCATGTGGTGCAGAAGGCGGCGGCGTTGTTGATGAGCCGGGGGTATCCGCCCGAAGCGGTCTTGACCGAGTTATACCTGTCCGGTGAGCTGTCGTCTTATCTGAAGCAGGCGGAGCAGATGGGGTTGCTGTCGGCGTTGCAGCAGTCCTCGCTGACCAGCCAGTATGGGATGCTCAGCCGCATGGATCGCTTTAATGATTTGAAGTTGGAACGCCTCATGGAAGTGACATTGGATGAAATTCACACCGGACGTTTTGCCCAGGAGTGGGTGAAAGAGGCGGCAGATGGCTACCGGCGGTTGAATACCCTGATTAAGGGGCAAAACAGCCAGGAGTTATTTGAACTGGAACAACAGGCGTTGGATCTTTTTGGCCGCACAACAGATTCTGACGCATAATTATCCTATTCAATGATGAATTTTCTGAAGAGGATTAAAGATGATGACCCAATTACCGGACGCTGCGTCCATCTCTAAATTGATTGATTCGCTGGGTGACGCTAACGCCGATGTGCGGGAAGCGGTAGCCGTTGAACTGTTGGAAATTGGCGAACCGGCGCTTGATTTGCTGGTCGGGGCGCTGAATCATACCAATTGGCGGGTGCGGTATTACGCGGCCTGGGCGTTGGGGCAAATTGGCAATACCCGCGCCGTTGAGCCTCTGATTCAGGCGCTGCTGCATGATACCAATACCACCGTTCAGGATTGGGCTGCGTCGGCACTGGGGGAGATTGGTGATCGGCGGGCGGTGGCGCCGCTGATGGAAGCACTGAAAAATGCTGATCCCGGAGTACGTCGGAATGCGGCCTTGGCGCTGGGCTATATTCAGGATACCAATGCACTGCCCGCGTTGATTTTATTGTTAAAAGACGCCGAGCCGCTGGTCCGCAGCAGTGCGGCCTTTGCGCTGGGACGGATTGGCGAACGGGGCGCTGCCGCTGCGCTGATTGCCGCCCTGGCCGATGAGGATGACTGGACACGCGGCAATGTCGCCAGCGCGTTGGGGAAGCTGAAGGTGACAGCGGCGACGGATGCGCTGATTACCGTATTGGAACACGAAGGCCAGTGGGCGCGGTATAACGCGGCCTGGGCGCTCGGTCAGTTAGGGGATCGCCGGGCGGTGGATGCGCTGATTCGTGCATCGGAAGCGCAAGACGAATTCCTGAAACGCCGGGCTACCGAGGCTCTGGTCAAGTTAGGCTACTAAAATGTTGTCCTGAAAAGGATGAGCCGCTCTGTGACCTGCCGATAAACCCAAAATAAGAGCAGGGGGTACGCCGCTGGGCGGCTATACAGGGCTTTCTTGATTCAGGACTACCGGTTACAGGAGACCTGGGTATGGCTATGCCTAAAGTCGCTTACCTCACCATTGACGATGCCCCATCCGGTGATATGCGGCAGAAGATTGATTTTCTGGCCGAAAAACAGATTCCGGTGGTGTGGTTTTGTGTTGGCGACCAGCTTGCTCAACGGTCTGATCTTGTGGTCTATGCCATCCAAAAAGGCGGCGTGATTGGTAATCACACCTATTCCCATCCGTCCTGTTCCACTCTGGAAATTGAGACCATCTATGACGAAATCCGGCGCACCGATGCGCTGATTGACGCCGTTTACCACCAGGCCGGTGTCGCCCGACCCGCAAAATATTTTCGTTTCCCGTATGGTGACAAGGGCGCGCCCAAGCCCGATTTTATGGCTCATTATACGGGTGCGGCCCTCGAACGCAAAGAAACCATTCAAGCCTTTTTGCGTGCGGAGGGCTTCACGCAGCCCGCTTTTGCAGGCATCACCTACGCCGCGTATCAAAATCTGGGCTGGTCGGCGGATGCGGACTGGCTGTGGACTTACGACTGCCTGGAGTGGTCTATCCATAGTTCGCAGCCGCAAGCTGGCATCACCAGTCTGGAAGCGGTTTTCGCCCGGATGGAGGAAACCGTCCCTGCTGGGATGCGCGGCCTGAACACGCCCGGTTCGGACGAGATCGTCCTGGTTCACGATCACCCCGAAACTACGCCCTACTTTGCGGCCATCATCCAGCGGTTGTTAGATAAGGGCCTGGTGTTCAAAGCAGTGGCATAGGGAAACTTCGCCAATCGAGTCAGAGCCATTTGTGAACCGCCAATAGACATCAAGTTGTGTTTGCGCCGCCAAAGGGTGAAAGTTCCCTGACGATCACAAACAGCCCGCTCGCAGCGGGCTGTTTGGCTGTCTGGTAGCGGTTCTGCGCTTTAACTCAGGCTTTCGACTTCGGGAAACGCCTTGAGCACGTTGAAAAACCAATCCCGGTAGGTGTGCGCGTCAGCTTCTGTTTCGCCTTCAAAGCGCAGACTCAGCACTGGCTCGGTATTGCTGGCGCGCAGCAGTCCCCAGCCTTTCTCAAACCGAATGCGCACACCATCCACCGCGACCACCTCGCCTTTATCCGTCAGCGCCGCTTGTACTCCAGCGATGACCCGCTCTTTGGCCTCGTCCGGGCAGTGCGGGCGATATTCCGGCGTACTGTAGAGGCGGGGTAGGGCGGCGTCCAGTTCGGACAACGGTTTGTCGCTGGCAGCCAGCAGTTGTAAAAAACGGCCCGCGACAAAATAAGCATCGTCAAAACCGAAATAATCTTCGCCCATGAAAATATGTCCGCTCATTTCGCCGCCGAGCAGCGCGCCGATTTCCGCCATTTTGGCTTTAATCAGCGAGTGCCCGCTGATCCACATGATGGGTTGGCCGCCAGCCTGGGCCACTGCATCAAATAAAACCTGGCTGCTTAACACATCGGCGACCACCGCCGCGCCAGGATGCCGTTTGAGCAGGTCTTGCGCCAGCAGCGCCAGCGCCCGGTCTGCGACCACGATTTGCCCTTTTTCATCCACGAAGCCGACCCGGTCAGCATCGCCATCAAAAGCCAATCCCACATCCGCGCCGGTTTCGCGTACTTTGGCACACAGGTCTTGCAGATTTTTTGGCTGCTGGGGGTCGGGTTGATGGTTAGGATAACGGCCATCGGGTTCGCAGTACAGGCATTCCAGCAGATTTTGGCCCCAATGTTTGAGCAGTGTCGGCGCGAATAAGCCCCCGGTGCCATTGCCTGCATCAATCACAATTTTGAGCGGGCGGGTGATGTTAATACGATTTTCCAGATCATGGGTGTAATGGCTGTAGGCGGTTTCGTCTTCGGTGATTTCGCCGGAGCCATAAGCGAGTTCGTGGCGTTCGATGAACAGCCGTAACATCTGGATTTTTTCATCGTACAGATTGCGTGCGCCGACGCTGAGTTTAAACCCATTCTGATCGGGCGTGAGGTGGCTGCCGGTGACCATCAGACCGCCGCAGTTATCATGGTGGAGCGCGTGCCAGTAGACCAGCGGGGTGGAGACTAGTCCGATGTCCACGACATTACATCCGCTGGCGGTTAGTCCGGTGCTGGCCGCCTGAGCCAGTTCAAACGAACTGTGGCGATTATCTCGCCCGACGACTGCCGTGTTTTTGCCTTCTACACGCTGGAGATAGGTGCCGAATGCTTGTCCAAGCAGTTGGGCGACTTCCGGCGTGATAACGGCGTTATCACCTTCGGCCACGCCGCGAATATCATATTTCTTAAAAATTTTGGCACTGAGGGGGGTCATGCTTCACCCCCGGTCATGCCCAATTCCTGCTTGACATAAATGCGGATACCGTCGGCCACATCCCGAATGACATGGGTTCCCGGCCCAATCTGCGCGCGTTCGCCAATTTTGACGCCGGGCATGGTCATGGCATCTACCGCAATAAAGGCATCCCGCCCCACAATCGCGCCCAGTTTTTCGCGTCCGGTATTGAGCTTCTGCGCCTTAACGACGCTGGAGACCACCCCTTTATCAATGCGGAGATTGGCAGTTGTGCAGCCAGCGGAGAAGTTAACGCCTGGCGCGAAAATCGAATCCAGGACACGGCAGGCGTGCATGGCGCAGTTATCGGAGACATAGCTGCGGGCGACTTCGGTGGTAAAACCGACATCACAGTGATTCAGTACCATCGAATTTCGCACCAGCGAGTTATTGCCGACGATGCTGTCGGAACCGATATATGCCGGGCCAACTACCGCCGCGCCGGGGAAAATCCGCACCCGCTCCCCGATAAACACGTCGCCGACCAGTGTTGCCGTTGGGGCAATATAAGCGCTTTCGGCCACATTCTGCCCTTTAATCTGGGACAGGTAATAGTTCATCACATCCAGCACATGCCAGGGGAATTTGAGGGCGCTCCAGTGGCCGGAGTAGGGGACGACCTGATAAAACTGATTTTTCATCAGCCCGTCCATCGCCCGCTCATAATGATCGTCGGTGGTGATGCTGCTGGCGTATTGGGCGCGAATGGCTTCAAACAGGACGGCGGCGCTGCCGTGAATATGCGCGACGATGTTGACCAGATTGCTGGGGCGATTTTCCGCGCCGGGTTTTTCTACAATGCCGCTGATGCGGCCATCGCTGCCAACGACCAGATAGCCGCCGGGGAAATAGTCGCTGATGTGGTAGCCTGCCAGATATGAGCCGTTGGGGTTGGTCTGGTAAGCGTGAAGCAGGGCCAGGTGCAGCGTATCTTCCACGACATCGTGAACCTGATTGATATAGATGGGCCGCTGTGTTTGTCCGGCCAGTAGCGGTTCGGCCCGCAGAATCGCATCGCCCATGCCGAGCGGTTCCGGCTGCACGGCGATTTGAATGTTCATGGTGCTGACCTGCGCCGCCAGCGTCGTTATATCGGCTTGATTGTCCGGGTTGGCAACAATAATCGCTTCCTGAAAACCGAGCGCGCGGTAACGCTGAAGCTGGCTGACCAGCAGCGGTTGGGTGCCAAAACGCAGTAGTGATTTTTCCCGCAGCGGCCACATGCGTGATGATGCGCCTCCGGCCAGAATAATCAGTACGGGAACTTGAGCCATAAAGCCTCCATCTTCCTTGTCCGGTAGGCTGGTTATTTTAGCAGAGGGGCGCTTTTGCTGCATGGCAAGTTGGAACGAGGCGGGTATAATTTAAAACATTAATGAGCGTTTCCAGGTTGATTGGACCTGGGTACATTAGGGACTGGTAATGAGTGGAAACTTTTTGACGAATTTTATGCGGCTGGCCTTACAAAAAACGGGCGCGGAACGGGCCTTGGCCGCCGCTGACGATTTATCCATCGTGGCAACCCAGAACCTGGAACAGGCTGATTTAATGTCGTCCCAGTTCACAGGCATTGAGGTCATTCGGCGGGCGTTGGATAACGGCGAACCGATTATCACCAACAATGCGGTGATGGACCCCAATCTCGCCCCCGTGACCAATACCAACTTCAGTAATTTGCGGGTGGTGGTGGTGATTCCGGTAGAAGAATATGGAGCAATTTACCTGGATCAACACATTCGGCGGGGAGTCATTCCGCGCGATGTTGTCCTCCGGCTGTGGACGCTGGCAATTCAACTGGTTGACAGCGGACAAATGGATATTTCCGAGGCCGACCTCGACGCCTTGTATCAGCAGGAAGCCGATTCACTTTAATCCTGGAGCTGTGGCAGGGTTTTCGGCTGCGGAATAGACTTCAGAATTTCGTCCACCAGATTGGCCGTGCGTTTGCTGTACAGCCAGACCATGCCGGGTTTGACATCGGTGCCGCAGATGACCGCCAGTGAAACGGTGTAGGGCGCGCTGAATTCGATAATATAAACGCCGTTGTTGTCACCCTCAAAATAGGTGGAGTGAAACTTCGTTTCGTCCAGCATACTCGCCAGTGAACGCTGCGCGCTGTGGTCAATGCTTAACGCCTGCGTCAGCAGTTGTAGGTCGTAGTCCTCCAGCGTTCCGGCGGCCCCGACCATGTTCCCGTCACTGTCCACCAGGCCCACAAACCGGGCCTTGACGTGCCCCAGCAAGCGGCTGAGTTCCCAATTAATGCGTTTGAACTGCTGGCGGCCCAGCACCAGCGCTGCCGGACGGGTGCGCGGGTCGAGACGGCGGGCGCGATCCACCAGTTCTTTCTGGGCTTTCGGCTGTTCGACATGTTCTGTCTGTCGCATTTCTGCGCGCCGGATTTCAAGCTGGCGTTCAATCTGCATCAGGACGAAGGTCATATTCAGGGGTTTGTACAGATAATCTACCGCGCCCAACCGGTAAACGGCCACCGCGCTTTTGGCGGAGAGATCATCATCAATCACAATCACCCGGGCTTTGGGCCGCAAACCGCCGACCACCGCCAGCAAATCCATGCCGCTCAGGTCGGGGAGTTCGGCCTCGGTGACAATCAGGTCAAAATCTGTCAGTAAGATTTCCGTCAGGGCATCCTCAAAGGTTCCCGCCTGATTGACGGTGTAGCCGCCCACCGACTCCAGTGTTTCTGTCAGCAGCGTGCGTAAAGTTTCATCTTTGGCGACAATTAAAATGCGTTCCTGGCGGTGGGCGTTTGCTGTTTCCATTACTATATCCCCTTGATGGCAGCCAATTGAGGTAGGAAAGCTGCCAGAATTGCCGGTAGTGCGATGATCTGAATTAAGTGGCCCTTATGATTGATAATACCATGAATGTATTTCCCAGACGTGACGGTTTGTTGGGAAAGATTGACATATTCAACCTGGCGAATTTCATCCACTACCAATCCGGCCATGTGCTGGTCATGGGCGGCAACAATAAACAAGGTTGTGGTGCTGATAGGCGCTACCACCGCCTGGTTAAACACTTGCCGCAAATCCAGCATGGGCAGAATCACACCCCGCCGGTTCATCATTCCCAGCAGGGCCGGGGGCGCATCCGGCATTTGGACCAGTTCAACCATCGCGGCCACTTCCACGACGGCTTCAATTGACAGCCCATAAATCTGCGCGCCCAGCGTGAAGGTCAAAACTGCTGACCAGGCCGTCTCAACCATTCAGATCTTCCTCAGAGTCACCGCTGTCCGCGCCACTGCGCCACATAATCATAATGATCGTCGGCGGCGCTTCCCCTTCAATGAGAATTTCGTCTACCAGACTGCCCAGTTTGGAGCGGAGCGCGATCAGAACATTATGCGCGGAGACACCCGCCAGCCAGGGCATCGTAATGGAAATCTGCACCCCTTTTTTGTTGCTGTTCATGACGCCGCTGAAATGGACGATGTGGAGTTCGCCGGTTTTAAGAACCAGTTCCGCCAAGGTGGCGGCGGCGCTGGCAAGCTGCGCCTGATGTGCCGGGGTAAAACCCAGCAGCCCGGCGGCGCGGCGGGCAGTGTTACGCACAATCATAATGTCCATCGCATTTTCAATTTGGACGGACATCACCGGCGGTTGTAAGCTATAAGGCCCTTTGGGTCGAGAAGACATGCGCCTATTCCAGTATGCCTAGTTCCGTTAATGTGTTAATCAGGTGCTCTGTGGCAAAAATATCTTTCGGGATGTAATCGTCGGCTCCAGCTTGTAAACCGGATAACGTAGATTGCGCCCCGTCTTTTTCCGTGAGCATAATAATGGGAATGGCTTGAGTTTCTGGTGTGCGTTTTAGCCGGCGGCAGACCTGGAAGCCATCCATTGTTGGCAGCTTTACATCCAGCACAATCAACGCTGGATGCTGTTCCATCGCCGCCCGCAGTCCGTCCGGGCCGTCATATTCGATCCGCACATGCAAGCCCAGACTTTCCAGCGTCGCTTTAATCTGCGCGGCCTGGGTTTTACTATCTTCGATCACTAACACTTCAGCAGCCATAGTTTATCAGCGGCGGTTAGCATTTGGTGCGGCAGCCGCTTAAGCTCCTTTCCCTCTGTGGTTATTATAATCTATTCGCCGCAATTTATTTTACCGGCTGCCCGGACTCCTGTCCTGTCCAACTATCGGGGTTGCCAACTAAACGTCTCACGGCCCCCGGTAAGCGGGTTAAGGCGAGAACTCGTTCGACAGCGCCGCGTTCAATGGCGGCGGCTGGCATTCCAAACACGGTACAACTGGCTTGATCCTGGGCGAAGGTGCGCCCCCCGGCCTGCCGCATTGCCAGCAGCCCTGCCGCGCCGTCGTCGCCCATGCCAGTTAAGACCAGCCCAATCGCGCCCGCGCCACAAGCGGCGGCTACCGACTGAAACAGAACATCTACGGCGGGCTGATAACGATAATCCCCCATTTCGGCGATCAGTTTGGCGGCCAGTTGTTTTCCCTGCCGGATCACCGCCAAATGCGCATTGCCGGGTGACAGATAGACAACCCCAGGTTTCAGAATAGTATTATGCCGCGCAATCTCTACCGGCAGCGGTGCGACTTTATTGAGCCAGCGGGCCAGCCCGATGACAAATTCATCCGGCATATGCTGGACGACCACAAC
>DATALK010000382.1:0-2392 GCA_036261085.1 Phototrophicaceae bacterium
AAGTCCGTGCCATGACCGGCACGCTGGATCGGGACATAGAAGTGGAAGACGTATCAATGGCGCTGGTACGGTTTGCCAACGGCGCGCTGGGAACAATTACCAACAGCATCTTATGTCCCCGCCAGGAAAGCCATCTCCGGCTGGATTTCCAGCAGGCCACCGTTGAAGTCAACGCGCTGTATCACTACGACAACGACAACTGGCGGCTGACGCTGCCGGACCAGGCCGCCGACCAAACCCCCTTACAGCGCTGGCAGGCGCTCTCGGAAAACATTCCCAGCAGCCACACGGCCCAGTTAAGCCCGATTTTGGACAGCTATGAACACCACCAGCGCCCACCGGTCAGCGGCCCGGACGCGCGGCGGATTCTGGAATTCACCGCCAGCCTGTACAAAGCCGCCCAGACCGGCCAACCGGTGCAGCGCGGCACGATCACGCCGGGAGACCCCTTCTACTCTGCCATGAATGGCGCACCCCAAAAGCAGGAACAAAAATGAGCATTCGTTTTGCGGCCATCGGCCTTAATCACGGTCACATTTATAATCAGGTCAACGATTTGCTGAACGCGGGCGCGGAACTGGTCTGGTTTTACGCCCCGGAACCGGAAAAAATTGAGGAATTCAGCCGCCAGTATCCGCAGGCCAAACTCGCCCGTTCCATTGAAGAAATCCTGGAAGATACCAGCATTCAGGTCATCGCCAGCGCTTCGATTCCCAACGAACGCGCGCCGCTTGGCGTCCGCGTGATGCAGCACGGCAAAGACTATCTGGTGGATAAACCAGGATTTACCACCCTGGAACAGTTGGCCGAAGTACGCCGGGTGCAGGCGGAGACCCAGCGCATTTATGCCGTTCATTACAGCGAACGTTTTGACAACGCCGCGACGGTGAAAGCCGGGGAACTGGTGCAGGCAGGCGCGATTGGTCAGGTCATCCAAACCACCGGCTTTGGGCCGCACCGGATCGCCGCGCCCAGCCGTCCCGACTGGTTCTTCCGCAAAGTCTGTTTTGGCGGCATCCTCAACGATATTGCCAGCCATCAGGTGGATCAGTTCCTCTTTTTCACCGGCAGCACGACAGGCGAAGTGGTGACCGCGCAGGTGGGGAATGTCCACCATCCGCAGTACCCGGAACTCGAAGATTTTGGGGATGTTGTCCTGCGCAGTGACCGCGCAACGGGGTACATCCGCGTGGATTGGCTGACACCTGATGGTCTCGATACCTGGGGCGATGTGCGGTTGTTCCTGCTTGGCACGGAAGGCTACATCGAGATTCGCAAAAACACTGATCTGGCCGGACGCCCCGGCAAAGATCACCTGTTCCTGGTGGATCAGAAAGAAACCCGTTACATTGACTGCTCAAACGTCGCGCTGCCCTTCGGCCCGCAGTTTGTCAGCGATGTGCTGAACCGCACCGAAACCGCCGCCCCGCAGGCGCACTATTTCCTGGCGTCGGAGTTGATTTTAAAAGCGCAGCAGATGGCCCAGGTACTGGCGTTCAAACCGGCGTAGTTGTACGGATAACCGCTAACCTGAATTACCAACAGCCGCTCCCGATTTGAGAGCGGCTGTTCCATTATCTTAGTTACGCCAATCGGTTTTGAACGCTAATCAACCGCCACCCAAGCTGCCAAAAAAGGCCCACAGGTCTTCGGCCAGCAGTTCGGGCGTTTCCAGCGCCGCGAAATGCCCGCCGCGCGGCATCCGGGTCCAGCGCTGCACATTTAAGCTGCGCTCGGCCAGTTCGCGCGGCGGGGGATCGCCCGGCGGCAGATCATGCGGAAACAGCGCTACCCCAACGGGAGCCATGACCCGTTCACTGGTCGGCGCTTCCCACTCGGCCTCGCCCGCATAGTACCAGCGAATGGACGAATTGAGCGTTTCCGTAACCCAGTAAATCATGATGTTGGTCAGCAGTTCGTCTTTGGTAAAACTGGAGTCAAGATCGCCTCCGCAGTCGCTCCACGCTTGGAAATGCTGCATAATCCAGGCCGCCAAACCAACGGGCGAATCGGTTAGACCGTAAGCAAGGGTTTGCGGTTTGGTGGATTGAATCATATAGTACGCCCCGTCTTGAAATGACCACTGTTCCAATTGGGCCATATAGACTTGTTCCGCCGGTGACAGAGTGGCCGGATCAAGGCCAAAAGTGGCGTCATAACCAATGTCGGTTAGATGCACGCCGACAATCGCCTGCGGGTAGCGGACAGCCATCGTTTTGGCAAGCGGGCTGCCAGTATCCCCACCTTGAACGCCGAAGCGGGTATAACCCAAGACCTCGGTCATCAGCCGCACCAGGATACCGATCGTGTCCACCCCCTCCCGCTGGCGCGGTTGGTCGGAGAAACCAAAACCAGGCAGCGACGGCACAATCACATCAAATGAATGATTTGG
>DATALK010000401.1:0-6109 GCA_036261085.1 Phototrophicaceae bacterium
TTCGAGGTTGACCAAGAACTGAAATCATCCTAGTTCAATTTTCCTCCAGCCGCTCCCCGAACTCGACATTTTTGACCTGTTGGACGCCGCCCTGCTCGGTCTCGGCTCGGTTGAGTCCAAACGTCAATAAATGGATACCTACCATAAGTGGCTGACCTAGTGTGACCAGCGCAACCTCCATCCGCTGACCCTCACCGACCTGGCGGTCAACGCGTTCCTGAAAGCGCAGCCGGTGACGAAGGTCACGCGCCAGCGCTACCTGGCGGCACTCCGCAAGCTGGTCGAGTATTTGGCGATACATCATTCCGGCTTTGAAATCATGTGGCGCAGCTTGAAGCGGCTGAAAGCGCCGACGGAAGGCATGGGCGGCAAGGAACGCAACAAGGTCGCCCTCACCCCGGCGCAAGTCGAAAAAATCCTGGCGTATTGGCGCGACGAGCCGGACGACGGACAAGGAACGCCGGATCCACGCCCGGAAGCGCGCGCTGGTCTACTGTGGCTTGGCGACGGGTTCCCGGCGGGCTGAGATCGTCGCGTGGGAATTGCAGGATGTGAACCTGGACGAAGGGGTGATGCACATCCGGCATGGCAAAGGTGACAAAGCGCGGGATACCACCATCGTAGGCGACTTCGACATCTGGGCGTTACAGGAGTGGAAAGCGATCCAGGGCGAAGTCTGGCAGTATGTTTTTGTGCCGGTCAACAAAGGCGGGGTGATCGGCCCCGACAAAGCGATCAGCGCTGACACCTACTACAACGCCGTCAAGGAAGTTTCGAAGGTGGTGGGTTTTGACTTCGCCACCCACGATCTGCGACGGTCACTGCTGACAGAGCTGAGCCGGATGGGCGCGCACCCGCGACTTGCAGGCGCAGGCGGAACACGCGCATTCGTCCACAATGGAAAAGTGCATTCAGGCGGCAGACGCAGGCGAGCGGCGCAAGACGTTTCGCACGCGCAGGGAGTGATGCGTCCCGGCGGTGTCGGTCAGCAGGCGGGAGCTGCCCAGCGCATCGGCCAGGTAGTAGCGCGTTGTGCCGCTCCGCGTTTGGGAGAGCAGCCCCGCCCCACCGAGGACATACCGCGCGACCAGCGTATTGCTGGCGTTTGTCTCCGCCACGACATCGCCGTAAGGGGAGAACTCGTCCCACACGTAATTCGTGCGCGTGCCGTTGGTGGTCACAGCAATGCGGTGGCCATCGGCGTCGTAGGTGTAGGTGAGCGAACTAGAGGAAAATTGAACTAGGATGATTTCAGTTCTTGGTCAAGCTCGAAAACAACTAGAATAACGTTAGTTGATGCAGCAACATGTTGGGGTTATTTGCATAAACCGCAAAAAATGACGGTTTTGGAGCAGTAGTCCCTTACGCCACCTGGTTGAGATACAGGTAGACACTCGACTTTGACAAGCGATAGTCGGCCATCAAGGTCTTGATCAGCACTCCTTGTTCGCGGCGCTGCTGAAGTTCCGTAATCTGGGTCGGGGTGAGCGTCTTGGATCTGCCGAATTTGACGCCCCGCTGTTTCGCCTTGAGAATGCCTTCCAGCTGGCGTTCAGCCCGGATTTACGTTTCAAACTGAGCAATAGCGCCCAATATATGAAACAGCAGGCGGCCCGTCGCATCACTGGTGTCGATGTTCTGGTCAATAACCCGTAGATTGACCTGCTTGCGCTCCAGTTCCTCAGCCAGTTGGCACAGATGTAAGGTCGAGCGAGCCAGCCGATCCAAGCGGGTAACCACCAGGGTATCCCCGTCGCGGACATACTTCAGGCACGCCTTGAGCCGCGGCTGCTGACTCGCGGTAGCACTCACCTTTTCCTGGAAGATTTTGTCACAGTGGGTGAGCTTCGCCAATTGGACTTCCAAATTCTGCCCCACCGAGCTAACCCGCGCATAACCAACGATTGCCATGTTTCTCTCCAAGTGCCATAACATCTAAAATGATTTGACAAGGTCATTGTTGGACATAAAATGAGACGGGTCAAGTTCAGTGTTTTGTAAAGTACACAATGGGAGAATGTCAAAACCCGTTTCCAACTTTGCAAATTCAGCACTTCAGGAAAGAAACCAGGGATGCAGAAGAGAGATGCGTGCCTCTCAAATCATGATATTACAGGAATTAAATAATGTTGTCCCAAAAGGCAGCTACCGAAGGTTTAGGCGGATTAGCTCCTTTTGATGGGTTGTTTTACTATCTCTTAACAAAGCTGCGGTCTAGAACACCTTCGCTACCTTTACCCCAGGTATTATAACTCACTGTCCAGCTTACCTCGTTCAACATTCATTATGATTTTATTTCTGAGACAGCGTGGGGGCATCTTTCAGGCGCGTAATTATCAAGGCGCTGCCGATCAGCATGACTGTCGCCAGCACCAGTGAGGGCGTAAAAGAGTCATCGGCGGTTTTCAGAAGTTCCATAATGTAAACAAAGACCACCGACGCCTGCCCAAAAAGCTGAATCAGCCCATTAGATGTGCCTTCCGGGGTTGGATAAGTGATCTCGGCGGCGTACTGCATTCCAATGGGCAGGGTGCTGACCAGAAAGAACCCCAACATAAAGACCGAGAGACTGAGCAACCAAAACGCTGTCGCAAAAGTCAACCCAATCAGCCCTGGAATTGCCAGCGCGATGCCCAACAGCAGGAAACGCTGGCGTTTGTGCTGCCGGTCTGAAAACGGCGGCAGAATAACGGCCCCCAAAACACCACCGACCAACATCAACGCGCCGAAGGTTCCAGCATCCGTCGAGTTGAAACCGCGTGACCGCACAATGCCTTCAATCCAGGTGTTAATGCCGTTAAAAACGCCGATGCCGATAAATGACACCAGCAAGTATAACCAGAAGGCGCGAATCCGCAGCGCGTGTTTTAGCCCATCAAACATCAGGGCGCGGGCTTCCAGTTCCGGCGGGCCGGGCGGTGTTGTCGGTTTTTCCCGCGCCAGGAACAGAAATAACACCGCTGAGACGGCGGCAACGCCGCCATAAGCGAGCTGAATGGTGGGGATAGGCAGACTTTCATTCAGCACCGGGGTTAAGACCATGCCGATGGCCGTTCCCACCAGATTCGCCAGCGTGACCAATCCCACCGCCGTCGCCCGTTCCTCAACCGCGAACCAGTTGGCGGGCACTTTTGTCCAGGCATTCAGCAAAAATGGCTGCGCGACGGCAACGGCGATAGTACTCAGCAGCACCAGGGTATAATTCGCCCCGGCCAGCCCGCGCACCACCCCGCCGATACCCATCAAGACCACGCCGAGGCCCACCCCGATGCGAAAGCCATAGGTGTCAATAACCCACGATGCCGGAATCGAGAGCGGGATAAAGGCGATCATAAAGGACATCGCCAGCAGCCCGATTTCGAGATCACCCACGCCATAAAAACGGGCCGCATTGACCGTGACGGGCGCATAACTGATCCATAAAATCTGAATCGTGAGGTTGACAAACATAAAAACCGCCAGCACGACCCAACGATAACCATAAACCGGATATTCGGATTTCGACATGAGTGCGACTCCCGCCACTAAGACATTATTTGAATAAAAATTGATCTGTGTTGGCACAGTAATGCCAATTCAGTAAAACGAGACCCCATATAAAGTTATAGCCAGAGACAGTCATGATGGAATAATCAGTCTTCTCAAATAGATATAAAATCATTCTTGTACTACGAGATCAGAGATGTTGTAACTTTTGTAAATATTTTTCTATAGTACCGATGGCTTTTTCTGAACTCACGCTTATTTCATCTGTCGAGGATAAATCCGGATTCCCAATTGAGATGCGGTATTTGCCATTTCCTTGTCCCCACACTGACACCACTTTATCCTGATTAGGAATTGCCAGGAATAACTCAGCATGTGCCGCGCCGGGTTGAACGTTAGCCAAATTGGGATTGTCACGAAGTAAGGGAATAAGATTTAAGATGAGGTTTGCATGTTCAACTATATAGGGATGTCGATCCATAGTAAGCGACTTGAAAAAGTTAGTTAGTCGGTCCCAATCCCACATCTTATTTACCTCACGAAGGCTATTTCACGCCTAAGCTAATTTGACAGTTGGGAGCGAAAAATATTCTAAATTTTACTGTGAGTTTCAAAACTTTCTCCAACACGAGTTTAGGCGTTTAACAGTTTAAATAACTTTTTATTCTGGTGGTAAAGCTGCTGGAAAATATAATACTGCTTGTCATAAAGGGCTTGATACTGCGGGCGCGGCGTGAAGGTTCGAGCAATCTGGATGATATGTGGCACATCCTCAAACTGAATCGCGCCGAGACCGACACCACAGACCAGCGCTGCCCCCGCCCCACCCGCATTTTCCGGGTGTTCGGTGACTTCGATGGTGCGCCCGGTCACATCCGCCAAAATCTGCCCCCAGGCCCCAGACCGCGCGCCGCCCCCCACCAGCCGGATGGTCTCGTTACGCAGCACTTTTTTCTCAACCGTTTCGAGCATCCAGCGTTTGTGGTAAGCATCACCTTCCAACACGGCGCGGATCAGGTCACGTTTGCCTGTTTGCAGGTTCAGATTAAAAAACATGCCGCGCGCGTAAGGGTCTTCAAACGGCGAACGGTTGCCGTGCAGCCAGGGCGCAAAAATCACGCCGTCCGCGCCCGGTTTCGTCTGTTCCACCGCTTCACCGAGGTAGTCATACAGCGAGCGGGTTTCTTCTTCCTTGTCAGCAATGGTCTTTTGTTCCAGAAAAACCCCGATTTCATCCAGCGCCAGATGATCGCGCACCCACTGCAAACAGCGCCCGGAAGTTTCCTGCTCAGAAATGTAGTTGTATTGGCCGGGAACGGCCGACAAAATCGAAGCGCACATCCCGTTGATGTCCGTCAGCCGCCGGTCAACAGTGGCGCAGACCCAACCGGAAGTGCCGATATAAATATGGGTACTGTTGGTGTGCAGACTGCCGGCACCTAAAGAAATCAGGGTGAGATCGCCGCCCCCGCCAAAAACCGGGATACCTTCCGGCAGACCCAGCGCGGCGGCGGCTGGCGCGGTCAGCCCGCCGACCTGATCGGTGGCGCGCACAACGGGCGGCAAATGGTCAGGATTGACATCATAGGTGTGGCACAAGCCTTCATGCCAGACCAGCTTATCGGGGCGGGTATCAAACAGAAAGGTGGCATGGGCTGAATCGTAACCAAACGTAAACCATCCCGTGCAGCGCATGACCAGATAATCTTTAACATCCAGCCAGTAACGCATCGCGCGGAAAACTTCGGGTTTTTCATCGCGCAGCCACAGGTATTTCCAGACCGGGTCTTTGGCGGAAGCGGAAGCGCCCCCGGTGATTTGCAGCGCCCGGAGCAGTTTGACCGCGTTCATCTGCTCGATTTTGATCAGACCGTCGTGCAGATACCGCTGATGCTGCGCCGTGCCGCGTGCATCCATATAACTCATCGCCCGGTGCAGGGCCGTTCCGTGTTCGTCCACCGGAATAAAGCCCTGCATCTGGGCGCAGAAAGCGATACCTTGAATACTATCGGAAGCAATCTGCGCCTGCTTCAGAACAGTCTGCGTGCCGCGACAGATCGCGGCCCACCAATCACCGGTATCTTGTTCAACGCCGCCGTTGTCCAGCACATAGAGGGGATACTCTTCGATTGCCATTTCGACCAGTTCGAGTCTCTCCCCCAAGCGATACAGGCACGATTTGCTGCCGGTTGTCCCAATATCATGTACCAAAACCAGCGGCGGGTTCATCCTCAGCCCGCCCCTTCGACGCAGCGCAATACCGTTTCAAACCGGTTCAGGGCATCATCAACCACCGCATCCGTATCGGCCATGCTGGTATAGAGACGGCTGCCCGCGAGGGTAATCAACCCCTGCGACATATAAGCCGCGCCCATTTCTTCCATCATGTGTTTGCGCGGCTTGAGTTCCCGCAGCAGTTTGAGCGGGTTCTTGAAATCCAGCAGCATTACGCCGGACGTTTCCAGGTGGACAATCGAACCCTGGTTATAAACCACAAATGGCAATTTCAGCCGTTCGACAATGGCCTGTAACCCGGCGGTCATCCGGTCTCCGGCCTGCCCCGCGATCACGGCGGCATTGGTGCGTTCCATTTCTTCGATAGCAAAATAACCCGCCGCGCAGC
>DATALK010000409.1:0-7916 GCA_036261085.1 Phototrophicaceae bacterium
CGGGTGGCGGCAGCATTGCTTATCAGAGCAACCGGGATAACGTCTGGGCTGTGTACGTTTATGATCTGGCGACCAAAACCGAAACGCGCCTGACCGAATTGACGCAACCGGCCACCGACCCAATCTACGGCAACGGGGGCAGTTTGATTGCCTACCGGCTGGAACAACCTGATGGCAAGATCGTCATCATGGTCATGCAGGAAGATGGTAGCAAACCGCAGGCGATTTCCGAACCGGCGGACGAGGCGCGCAGCACGGCCTGGTATTTCGACGATACCCTGCTGGCCTACCAATCTGATCTGGACGGCGATTTGGACATTTACGTCTATGACTTTGAGAGCGGGAAGACGCGCAAGCTGACCGATAACACGGTAGCGGACTACGCGCCGACCTGGCCTTGTGGCAAGAAAGATGTCATTTTCACCTCCGATGTGTTGGGAAATGCGGACATCTTCCGGGCCGGAGCTTTACCGATTGACGCCTTGCCGTTGGATGTGCCGGAGAGTGCCGAACAGCTAACCGGCAGTGAAGCGACAGATCGTTCACCGCTCGGCGCGCCCACGAACGAAAACGCCGAACAGGGCGAGTAAGTTGCCCTAAAACATCAAAAGAGTCAGGTTTTGGCCTGACTCTTTTGGTTTCAGCCGCCCGTGCGGTATTTATGAACGCGCCGCTCCCATCAACCAGTTTTGAATGATCGCGCCAATCCGTTCGGCGGCGTGGCCGTCCCACAGCGGCGGAATTTGCGCGGTCTGCGTGGTAGAGGTTAAGGCCGCTGCCACAATCTTTTCGGCATGTGGTGATACAAGCTGGTTGGTTCCGGCAGTCATTGTTACCGGACGTTCGGTGTTGGGGCGCACGGTGACACACCGAACGCCGAGCGCGGTGGTTTCTTCCTGCACACCACCGGAGTCGGTAATAACCACCTGGGCGCGGGCCATCAACCCCAGAAATTCCAGATAACCCAGTGGTTCAACAATGCGAACGCCGGATTGTTCCCACAGGCCGCCGCCGTTTGCCAGCGTCCGGGGATGGATGGGGAATATCACCGGGATACGGGCGGCAATCTGCGCCAGGGCGCGCGCCAATTCCGTTACTGTTTCCCGGTGGTCTACGTTACCGGGGCGGTGGAACGTTACCAAGGCGTAACCGCCCGGTTCGACATCGTAGGTTTGCCAGGGCTGGCGGTCCAGTGCCCGTTGCAGATGGGTATGGAGGGTATCAATCATGGTATTGCCGACCAGGTGGACTTTGGCGGCATCAATGCCCTCGGTTTGCAGATGTTCAATGGCGCTAGCTTCTGTCGCAAATAATAGATCGGCCAACTGATCCGTGACTACGCGGTTGATTTCTTCCGGCATGGTGCGGTCAAAGGAACGCAAACCGGCTTCAACATGCGCAATCGGCAGATGCAGTTTGGCGGCTGCCAGCGCACAAGCCATCGTCGAATTGACATCGCCCGCGACAATGACTATTTCTGGTTGCTCTTGCTGGCAAATCTGCTCAAAGCCGATCATAATTTTCGCGGTTTGTTCCGCATGGGAACCGGAACCGACACCCAGATAGATGTCCGGTTGGGGCATTCCCAGCTCTTCAAAAAAGATAGTGGACATTTGCGGGCTGTAGTGCTGGCCGGTGTGAACCAGTTTGTGGGGCAATTCCCGGCGCTGAAGTTCCCGAATCACGGGCGCCATTTTGACAAAATTGGGGCGGGTGCCGACGACGCTGATAATCATGGATGGTTTAAATCTCACTGTTAAATCGCTGGTCAGTATAGTACTATAAATTGACGATTTACTACCAACCACAGGAATTTTTTGGCCCTTATGTCCAGCATCCCCTTTATCGTCCGTCTGCGTCTTGAGTGTGACCGTTTAAGCTGGGATGCTTTTGTGGACGGTTGCGACGAAGCGTGGCTGTGGCATCGCTATGATTTGCAGGATGCGATAGCTGCCCGGCGGCGGATAGATTTAAGTTTTGCGGTCTGTGATGACAAACAGGGCGCGATTCTGGCGGTAGTTCCACTGCATCTGGTGCAGGGGCGCTTTGTTCGGGTGGCTCCTTGGAATGTCCTCAATTCGACGGGCGCGCCCGCGCTGAAAAGTGATTTGGGCGAGAAACCCCGCCGCCAACTGATGGAGTTTATTCGAGAACGGTTAATTCAACTTGCCCGCCAGTATCAGGCTTTTGCGGTTGATCTGACCTACTCGCAGTTAGCGCCTGCGTTTCGTGGCGAGCGCTGTCCACGCATCAATCCGCTGCTGGAGTGGGGCTGCGAGAATAGCCTGTCGCAGACCTATGTTCTGGATTTGCGCCAATCTGAAGCCGTGTTACGGGCGGGGTATTCCAAGACCACTCGGAATGAACTCAATCGGATTGAGCGGGAGTCGGTTGAAATTCGAGAAGCCACGCCCAACGATCTGGATTTATATTACCAACTGCATTGCGAAACGTATCAGCGTACCGGTGTGCCGCCCCATCCTAAAGCCTATTTTCAGCACATTTTTGAGGTTTTTATTCCGCAAGGTTTAAGCCGGGTGGTTTTCTTGCTGCGAGATGGGGAAGTCGTTGCGGCTCATAACGCCGGGCGGTATAAAGGAGCGGCATTTTACTGGACGGGCGCCTCGCGTTCGGAAAAAACAGTGGGCGAGGGGCGTATTCTGATGCACAATCAGATTCGGCAGGCACAGGCGGATGGACTGGGCTGGTTCGAAACCGGCGAAGCCTTTCCCCATCTGCGCAGCGGCAAGCTGAAAGGGCTGAACGATTTTAAACGGAGCTTTGGCGGCGAGTTATACCCGATTTACAAGGGACAACTGCCGGTTGACCGGCGTTTAGCGGCCCTGGCCGCTGGAATTCGCGCCTGGCGGACCCCGTTTTAAAGAGGAATTGATGACGTCTCAATCCGATGATTATAAAATTAACGCGGTTTATAACCGGGAACATGCCGAGGCTTATGGTCTGGTGTATGACCGGGATTATACGGCGTATTTGAAGTATGAGTTGTTAGAACGTTATGCGCACCCAGCAGCGATTTGCCTGGATATTGGGATTGCTACTGGCTTATTTGCCATACCTTTAGCAGCGCGCGTTAGCCATATTCACGGAATTGACATCAGCCCGGATATGATTACCGTCTGTCATCATAATTTGGCTGAAGCTGGTATCCAGAATGTGACGGTGTATGAACAGAGTGCAACCTATTTGGATTTCCCGGATGCCACCTTCGATTTAATTTACGCCTACGCTACGTTACTTTTTATCCAGGATATTCAAACCGCATTTCAAGAAATTGTGCGGGTTTTAAAACCGGGTGGCAAGGCCATTTTGGACATCGCCAGTAAACACAATCTTTCGCGGATTCGTTGGGAATATTACTACCACCGCCGGGCTGATCTTCAGATACAGTATTTCACACTGCCGGAAATTCAGGCGATCTGGCAGCAGCTTGGTCTGGAAATTGTCGAAACCCACCCGACGGGTTTTCTCGACCAGTGGAAATATGTGCCCGGATTAAAGTATCTGAAGTTCATCAATCGCTTCACCCATGAAGCGCGCCACGCCCCGGATCGGGATTATCGCGTGTCACAGCGTTTTCCCCGCCTTGCCAATCGGTGGTACTTTGTTTTGAGTAAACCCGATGCTGGCCGCCGTTAAGACCCGTTTGGTTCGCAACCAAAGCGTCATCAATGTTGGTTTCCGCTTTCTGGCGCAGATTGTCGCCCAGGTCGGAAATTTTTTGCTGTTTCCGCTGCTGGCGCGCAACCTGGGAACCGAAGGTTTTGGCGTGCAGACACAGCTTAACGCGATTAATGGCGTCCTGCTGCCAATTGCCACATTGGGTTTGGGCTTCAGCGTGGTGCGTTTAATCGCCGGGAAAGATGATGTGGGTTATATCAGTGCCCGGTTTCTGTCAACGCTGTTGTTAGCGACCAGCGTGGCGTGTGCGCTGGGAGCGGGCGTTTTTGTGGCCGCGCCCATACTCAATGATTTGTTTATCAAAGTGGAATGGGCTACATCGGTAATCCGGTTGTCGGCGGTGATGCTGGTCGTCATGACGGTAGAGCGGGTGCTAAAAGATTATTATCGCGCCCGAATGCGGATTGTGGCTTATTCCGTGTTTGAAATGGTGCAAACGGCGCTGTTGGTCGTCGGCATTGTGCTGGTTTTCCAGGCCGATGGCGGTCTGTGGGAAGTGTTGGTCGTCTGGATTGGCATCAAAGCCGGACTCATGGTGGCCCTGGTCGCCTATTTTCGCTGGTTGGGTGAAATCCGGTTGCGCTCCGCCCTGATGCCTTGGGCTGAACTGCTGGAAATGGTGCGTTTTGGCATTCCAGTTGTGACGATGGGCTTAAGCATGTGGGTGATTGGCCTGGGGGATCGGGCCGTCATCGGATACTATATGGATGCCAGTTCGGTTGGCGTTTATGGTTCGGCATATACCCTGGCCGGTTTGCTGGGAGCATTGGCGACGGCCTTCTGGGGGCCAATGTACCCTTTGATGGCAAAACATAAAAATAATGGCGATGTGCCACGCTTAATGGGGGTTTGCCGCCGCTACACCAATGCTTATCTGGTAATTGGTCTTCCGGCACTGGTGGGTTTGACCGTCCTGTCGGCGCAAATTTTGCGGATTCTCGGTTCGGCAGATTTTGTCATCCACCCGGCACTGTTTGGTTTGATTGCGCTGGGGTTGTTTTCCGATCAGGTTTCGGCTACGCCTTATTATCTGATTTATCTGCACAATGAGCCACAGGTGATACGGAATGTGACTGTCTTCACCGCATTGGTCAATATGGTGTTAAATGTGATTATGGTTCCTCGCCTGGGGATTTGGGGATCGGCCCTGGCAACCCTGATTACTTATGGCGCTCAGGATATACTCTTGGCGCGGCGAGTTGTTTTTTACGGTTATCGGCTGCGAGATGTGTATTCTTTGCAGAAGATTGGCAAATTAACCGCTGTTGCTTTGGCGATGGGGGGCGTTTTGCTGCTGCTACAAAACCAGTTTGTGAATGACAGTTTGGGGGTACTTTTGTTGCTGGTAGTAGTCGGTGGCGGTGTTTATGGTGTTATGTTAATGGCGTTAAATCGTTTTCAGTTTAATAACTTGCTCCAAGCTCTAACCGAATGAGAGGGTCTTTTAATGGTTGAACAACGGCTGTTAATCCGCTGTCCTCAATGCCAAATCGGGGCATTAGTAAAATCCGAGACAGAATGTCGCTGCGATCATTGTGAGGCTAAATTCCCCGTCGAGAATGATATTATCCTGATTGAAAGTCCTCAGGGAGTCAATATCCGGCGCAGACACGACTTGATTAACGACCATTTGATTCGGGAGAAGCGCATCCTTGGTAGCGAATACGTAAAAAGTGGTGTGGATTATGTGTTTTATTTGAATGCCTGGGAGGTGATGGATTTACATGTGGAATGGCTGTTACCACAGCTAAAAAATGCCATTGTCGCGGATCTCGGCTGCGGTCAAATCCCATCTATGAAACTCCTGCCGGACTCAATTCAGGCTTATTATGGATTTGATTTGAGTCGGGATGCTTTAGACATCGCGCTGGAGTGGTTTGCAAAGCCTTTTCCTTTGTTTCTTGTGCAGCATGGGGTGATGAACATTCCTTTACCGGATAATTCGGTAGATGTGGTGATTTGTTCCGAGGTGATTGAACATTTAGATGATCCTCATGCGCTCTTGAAGGAGGCTTATCGGATACTCAAGCCCGGAGGTTATTTGACGTTATCAACGCCTTGTGTTGCGGTTTATCTTTACCCTTATATTATTTTGAGACTTTTATTCCGGCCTGGGTATTTTTCGGAATGGTGGAAATCGTTAAACGCTCACCGCCATTGGCAGGAAGTCCTGGATTGGCATCCTGGTTTACAACCACCAGCGCTGCGCCGCTGGATTGAAGATTCTGACTTTAAGGTTGAGGCGCACCAAACTCGTTTATGGTTTTTACATACTAAGCTGAAGCCCGAGTGGCGTTTCTTTCGCTTGTTAGAACGGTTGCGAATTCCAGGTGCGGTATCCCTGTTCCAACGGTATATAAAATGGACGAACTGGTTGTTGCGGTCCAAATTGCCCATTATTCGCTGGGCGGGAACCCGACAGTTCATTCTAGGGCGAAAGCCAACATGAGCAAAACCTATCAGGCACACGGGAAGGTTGTCTTTCAAAGGCCAAATGAACATGGTTGAATACCCGGACGTTAAACAATATATTCGCCAGGAGTATGAAGGTATTTTCTCCGAGGCGATGATGGAACGCCATTATCAGTACTATGTGGAACTGGAATTGAGCCAGAAGCAGCTCGTCAATCTGCAAGTTCTCAGCGGGTTGAAATCGCGTGACCGACTGCTGGATTTGGGCTGCGGTTTTGGTTCATTTGTGCTGGTTTGTCGTCAGGCGGGTATCGCCGCCGATGGCTTGGATATTGCCCCATACCAGATTAATTTTGCCCGTGAACGGCTGGGGACTCTGGTGGCTAACTGTGAACCGAATCAGGTCTATCATCTTGGGGATGCCCAGGCAACGGGTTTGCCAGACGCCAGCTATGATGTGATTACGGCCTGGAATCTGTTGGAGCATGTGCCGAATTACCGGCAGGTCATCGCCGAGGCGTACCGGCTGCTGAAACCGGGCGGTTTGTTTGTGGGGGTTGCGCCCAATTATCTGGCCTTCCGGCGGGAGGCGCATTATCAGGTTCCCTGGTTGCCGTTATTCCCGCGCCCGTTGGCTCGCGCTTATTTACGGAAACTCGGGCGGCGCACCGATTTTTTGGATAACAGCCTGTACTACCTCACGAACTGGGGTGCGCTACGCGCCTTGAAGCGGCGAGGCTTCCAGTTGTTACATCCCCAACTGCTGAAGTTTGAACATCCTGAATTGATTGTCTCCGCGCGGATTAAAAACGGCGTGCAGACTTTGGAGCGCTGGCATTTGCTGCCGCTGGTGAAGCTGGCTTTTCGGTTGCACCTGTGGAATCCGCTGCGTCATGGTATTTATTTTGCTGCCAGGAAGCCACTATGAGTTCAAAAAAAACGCTGCTGGTAGTTGTATCAGATCGAATCAGTGACATCTTGCGCAAAGGGGAATACGCGCCGCGTTATTACAATCCCGGCGATCTTTTTGATGAGGTACATCTGGTATTAACGAACGACGATTGCCCCGATCCGGCTCAGGTGCAATATACAGTGGGACGGGCAAAACTAGCGCTGCACAATGTGGCTTCGCCGCCGTTTGTGCGAACTTTAGGCTGGCAGCCGTTTTTGTTGGAACCCTGGATAAAACCGGCTGTTCAACTCGCGCAGGCGATCCAGCCCACGATCATTCGAACCCATGCCAATTATTTTAATGGTTATTTGGGCGCTCAAATCAAACAGCGGTTGAAAATCCCATTGGTTGTGTCCCTTCACACCGAGCCTGATGAATTACACCGTTGGATTAATTCCTGGCGGCATAATGGTAAAAAGCGGTTGGCTTTTGAACGGCGGCTTGTGTTTGAGGAAACCAGTTTGCAAATGGCTGATTGGGTTTTACCGGTTTACGAGTCGGCGCGGGCTTATGCCGAACGACATGGTGCAAAACAGGTGCGTGTCTGTTATAACACGCTTAATACTGCTTCTTTGCGCAAAAAAGAAGATTATGGTTTACATACTCCAGTTCGTATATTAAATGTCAACCGTCAGTTTTCAGAGAAAAACCCCGACAATCTCATTCGTGCCGTTGCGCGTTTGGAAAATGTGGAACTTACTTTGGTTGGTGACGGCCCCTATCATGAACACCTGCGCGAAGTGGCGCAAGCCTGCTCGGTAACGGATCGTGTCATCTTTCATCGCGCTATTCCTAACAGTGAATTGTGCGCGATGCTGCCAGACTTTGATATTTTTGCCATTCATTCGGACTA
>DATALK010000418.1:0-9372 GCA_036261085.1 Phototrophicaceae bacterium
CCTGCGCCGCCCTCGACGCCGCCAGCATCGCTTACGAATTGACCAAAGTCACCGAGTATGGCGATATTGCTTCCTACGGTGTCCTCAGCACCCCGGCGCTGGTCATGAACGAAAAAGTTGTTTCGGCAGGTCGCATTCCCAAACAAGACCAGATTGTCACCTGGGCGCGCGAAGCTCAGGCCGGTTAGTCGGTTATCAGCCCTGGTTCCCGCCGGGGCTTTTTTACCGGCTTTTACATTCAGCCTTTTGAATATGAGGAGCAACAATAATGGCCGCCAATTCGGGGCTTTTTCGTCCATGACCAGCGCCGGGGTGCTGAGGACACCGTAGGAAGCAATATCGCCATACTCGGTGACTTTGGTCAATTCGTAAGCGATGCTGGCGGCGTCGAGGGCGGCGCAGGTTTCGGCGGCCAACCGCTGGCAGTTCGGGCAACCGGAACCTAAGACTTTGACATTTAACATGGTGGTTCTCCTGATTGATTGAGGATAACCGGGTTATCCTTTTAAACGAGTGTAGAGCGCTTCTAACTTCTGATGGTAGGCCGCTTTGATGTGACTTTCTTCATCAGCCAGCGGTTTGACCGGCACTAAATCCATGACCGCTTCCGGGGACAAGCCTGACGCCATCATGGTACTCACTGCGCCGTTGACCATTTTCGTGATACCGGTCTGAACTTCGGCGGCGCTCAAACCAAAGGATTGGGCGATAGTCTGTAATTCATAAAGTTGGAACCAGAGGTAAGTTGGCCCCATCGCCGTCAGAATGGCGTAGGCTTCGAGTTTGTCTTCGTCTACCTCCGGGCATTCACCCAGGAGGCTCAGTAAATTGAGCAAATCGGCGCGATCCGCCGGAGGCAGACCGGCGGCGAAAGCAATTGGGTTGTAACCCTGGCCGATAATGGACGGCGCGTTGGGAATCAGCCGCGCCAAACGGGTAAAACCATCCAGGCTTTCGGCCATTTTTTTAAGGGTGACACGCGGGGCCAGCGAAACCAGAATAGCGTTCGGTTGCAGACAGGGTTTGAGGTCGCTGAGGAGGCTGCCAAACGCGGGCGGGTGCAGCGCGATAAAAACCATATCCTGAGTCGCCGGAGCGAGATTATCGGCTGTGGTATGAATGCTCGGAAATTCGACTTTCAGTTTATCCAGGACTTCGCTATTCGCATCACTGACAATGATCTGCGCGGGGAGTTGACCGGCTTTGGCAAACGCGGCTAACATGATGCGGGTAATCCGCCCGCCGCCAATAAAACCCAGTGATTTCGGAGTCATGCTGCACATTTCCTTGTGATGAGGTAAATCGTCCGTTAGCTTTCAATCTGGACGGAAGTTATTAGTATTTCTGGCGGGCAAATGGCGGGGACATCGGCAATGTCTGGGCCAAAGGCCAGATGCAACAGGTCTTCAACCAGGGGATTGGCGAGGCGATAAAAGACCTGCAAGCCCTCTTTGCGCGTTTCGACCAGACCGGTTTCCCGCAGCACCATTAACTGCTGCGAGATATACGCCTGCCGTTTGTCCAATGCGGCCTCAATCTGGCAGACGCAGATTTCACCCCCACGCAGCAAATCCAGGATTTGGAGGCGGACGGGATGCGACAGCGCATGGAAAACGACGGCCATACTCTCGTAAACAGGTTTCATGGAGGCTACCTATATTCAATAATCTGAATGTAGTTTAGTCTGCTTCATCCCTGAAAAAAAGATGCGGGATGTCACAGTTTTCGGGTGACATCCCGCGCTGATCAATTTGATGGGTAGGGGAGGGGTGTTAGGCTGAGGTCGCTTCGCGTTCTTGCAGCCATGCCCGGACTTTTTCGGCCATCTGGTCACGCACGAGGCGGAACTGGGCTAACTTAGCTTCGTCGGAGCCGACGACAGCGGCGGGGTCTTCAAACGGCCAGTGGAGTTTGACGCCGCCCTGCGACCACAAGGGCTGAGGGCAGTTGGCGTCAGCATGGCCGCAAACGGTAATGACGTACTGGAAAAAGGTGCGCCCCATGTATTCTTTCAGCGATTTGGAGGATTGGCCGCGAATGTCGAGGCCGATTTCGTCCATGACCTGAATGGTCAGGGGGTTAATGCCTTTGGGTTCCAGTCCGGCGCTGTGGACTTCCATCTGCTCGCCAGCATAATGGCGCAACAGGGCTTCACCCATTTGAGAACGGGCGGAATTGCCGGTACAAACAAACAGCACCTTCGGTTTCATACAGCTTGCTCCACAATTCAGTTTTGAAAACGGCGATCTAAACAATAAAAGCCTAAATGGGAAATATTAAAACGGGTTTATGAAATAACGGCACTTTTATTAACATTTTATGGAGTAGGGAGAAGGCGGGGACAAAATTGCCCGGTTTTTCAAGTGAGAACCGGGCATTGCCAACGGCAATAAAGGTACTTAAAGCTGTTGGTGTCGGCCACCATTAAGACGAATTATTCCGGCAGAGCATGTATCTGGGTGGGGTATTCCTCTTATTCTGACAGTGTGTATTCTAAGGTTCGCCTGTTGTCCGCAGGAGGATGGTCGTGACGATTGCCTCAACGTCCATTGTGGTGGTGTCTATAACAGTCCATCCCTCATCTTCTAACGGCGATATGATTGGATCCAATTGTTGATAGACAATGCGGATGCCCTCATCAATGTAGGCCCGTGCCGGACTAGCGCCAGATCGTTTCAGGTTGCGCTGATGGGCGGCCTCTTGCTGTGGATATAAAATGATTTTGCCGAGAGCCAATTGGGTTTGCCCAAGCAGCGCTTGATAATCCGAAGGGTGATGTCTATCCCAAAAGTCATCAATAACCACGGCAAAACCCGCCTGGTGATACGCAAGGGCCATCTGAACCGCGCTAGAGCGGGCTAAGGTAATTTGCTGAGAAAGTTCATCACTCCACTCTGCGCTTGGCAAAATCAATCCCGACACCACCATTTCGCGGATAGCATCAACGGGGATGTGAATACTCCGGCGAAAACGCGCGGCTAATGCTCGGCTCGTTGTGCTTTTGCCGACGGCAGGCGGGCCGACTACTATGAAAATCGGATTCATAGGCTTCCTCTAGGTGCGTCTACCGCGTTCGGCACTAACTGTAACGATGTGATTTGTGACTCGCTGTTAGCCCATTTCCAGCCGGAAGCCGTGACCGCGCACGGTCATGATATATTGGCCTTCTGGGTCAATTTCGGCCAGACGATCCCGCAGGCGGCGCACGAGGGCATCAATGGCCTGTTCGCTGACACCTTCGCCCATGGCTTCCGGCCAGACGGTTTGGATGACCATATCGCGGGTGCAAATGCTGCCCATGTTGGTATAGAGCAGTTCTAACAGGCGGTACTGTGGCAGGCTCAAAGGCGGGTTGACTTCGGCGTCGCCAATGAAGACCCGGCGTGATTCCGGTTCCAGTCGCAGGCGCGAGTGCAGAAATGCCGGGACTTCGGAAGTCAGCGGGGTGGTGGAGCCGATACCAACAAAGCGGACGCGCACGGTCAGGGCCAGTTGGACTTCATCGCCGTCGTGCAGTTCGCTGGAGCCTTTGAGCGGCTGACCGTTCAGCCAGGAGCCATTTTTGCTGTCCAAGTCCTGGACATAAAATTGATCGCGTTCCCGGTAGATACGAATATGCTGCCGCGAGATTTGGCGCTCCGGCAGGGCAATGGTACAGGCGGCTTCATCGCGCCCAATCGTCACTTCATCCTGAGTAATTGGGATGTGCTGGGTTGGCTCATCGCCATGCCGGATCATCAGAATCGGGCGCTCATTTTCGGGTTTGGGCATAACGTCTTACTACCTCTTTTGGCGAACGATAATTTCAATATAAACGCAATTATATATCACGTTCCGGCGGTTAGTGGAATCGGCACACTTTCTGATTCCGTGACCCCCACCCACAAGCCCTGATCGGTGTAAACGGGGGTGGATTGCGGGGAATTGTCCTGCACGATGCCGGGAGTGGTGTTCCGGTAATAGGCTTTAACGGTGGCCGTCCCGGTGGCAATATTGGCGGCGGGCAACTGCGAAATTGAAAATTCGGCTTTGTGGACGCAGGTTTGACGCGGCCCCAGAATTCGCACTTCCGTTTCGGGATAGGCGGTTTGTCCCTGGCCGCCGCCCAGGGCAATCGTGCCGGGGGCGTTAAAGGCCAGCCCCAGGCCGCTGCCAACCCCATCATCCCCAATCCGCACCTGATCTTCATCGTAGACAATAGCGACAGAACCAATCGAATTGTTGGTAACAATAACGGTAATGGTCAGCAGGCCGTCCGGGGTGGTGGGGACGGCGGAAGCGCGCACCCGCAGGCTGATGGGGCTGGTGGCGGCACGGCCAATCAAGGATTGGTGTTCGGAACGGTCAAGGCCCTGGCGCAGCCACGCACAGGGAATACTTTCGTCAATATCGGGAATCAGGGCCGATATCAGGCGGGGCAGGGTGTTGGGGCCAGCCAGAAAGGCCAGCAGAATCAACAGGACAATCCCGACAATCAGATTAGGATTATTGGCGCGGCGAAAGATGGACACGGCCTCAAACCTGCTTCTGTAACCAATCGGTTACGGGCGTGATTAAAGTAGTGCTGTGCATGTCGTTTATATTGTGCCACAAAATGCCCGAATCGTGGCCCCTAAACCACGTATACTGCCGCCGAATAAAATCATGAGTGGCGATTTTTGTACTGGCTATCGCGTCTGCTAACGGTAAATCGTCTAATAGATGGGCGGCCAGCTCGCGGTAGCCCAGGCCGCTCATGGACGGTAGATAGCGGCTGTAACCTTTGTCCAGCAGCGTTTGGACCTCGGCCAGAAAGCCCTGCGCCACCATATCGTCTATACGACGATCCGCACGCTCATAAAGTTCCACCCGATCTAAAGTCAGGCCGTGCTGCTGGATGGCATAAGGCGGCGGTTGTTTGTGCTGGAGTTCACTGATGGGTTGACCAGTTTCCAGGCAGACTTCCAGCGCCCGCACGACGCGGCGCACATTGCGGTGATGAATGCCAGCGGCGGCGGCGGGGTCAAGCTGCTGCAAACGCTGGTGCAGCGCGGCGCTGCCCTGGTCAGCAGCAAAGGTTTCCAGTTCCGCGCGCAGCGCCAGATTAGGCGGGACTTCCGGCACCGTCCAGCCCTCCACAACGGCGGTGAGATATTGTCCCGTGCCGCCAACCAGCAGCGGAATATGCCCGCGCTGGTGAATGGCGGCAATGGTGTCGTAGGCTAATTTTTGGTACTGCGCCAGTGTCAGGTTATCGTCGGGATCAACAACATCCAGCAGGTGATGGGGGACGGCGGCGCGTTGTTCGGGGGTGGGTTTGGCCGTGCCAACGTCCAGATAGCGGTAAATCTGGCGGCTGTCAGCGTTGACCACTTCGCCCTGGATGGCCTGCGCCAGGGTTAGAGCCAGGCCGGTTTTGCCAACCGCCGTCGGGCCGAGAATTACGATTAGTGGAGCAGGCACAACACACTCACCAATCCAGGGCGTCGGTAATATGGTCAATGACGGGACTGCCGGAGGGCGGTACGGCAATGGCAATCACATCCACCCGCCAGGGGCCATCTTCCAGGTTGTGCTGCGCCAGATAAACCTGCACCGCGCGTACCAACCGCGCCTGTTTGCGTTCGGTGATACTTTCAAACGCGGTTTCGGTCAGCCGGGCATGGCGGGTACGCACTTCCACAAAAACCAGAGTTTCGCCCTGGCGGGCGATAATGTCAATTTCGCCGTACTGACAGTGCCAGTTCTGGGCAACAATGGTGTAACCCTGGTGCTGGAGATGGCTCGCTGCCAACTGTTCGCCCTGATTGCCAAACGGGCGGGTGGACTTTTTCTCAGCCATCGTCTAAATACGCTGCGGCGGGAAATTGTCCCGGTAAAGCTGCATCGCTTTTAAAATCGCCTCTTTCGCTTCCTTCGCGCCGACCCAGCCCTGGCTGGTGACTTCCGCGCCTTGCAGATGTTTGTAAGTGATAAAGAAGTGTTCGACGGCGCGCGGGAAGTGTTTGGGCAGGTCGTCCATGTCGTAATACTCTTCGTAGTGGGGGTCAGTCGAAGGCACGGCCAAAATTTTGTCGTCATTCTGGCCGCGATCCAACAGGCATAACATGCCAATCGGACGGGCTTCGATGACACAGCCGGGGAAGGTGGGTTCTTCCATCATTACCAGGATGTCGAGTGGGTCCTGATCGCCATAATAAGACTGCGGGATAAAGCCGTAATCGCCGGGATAGTGCAGCGGGCTGTATAACACCCGATCCAGTTTAATCACGCCGGTGCTTTTGCTGTATTCGTATTTATTCTGGCTGCCCTTGGGGACTTCCACAACGGCATAAACAATATCCGGCGCTTTGGGGCCGGAAGACAGACTGTGCCACAAGTGTAACGATGCCATACTGTTCCTATTCTGGTTAAAACAAAAATTCCTCCTAAGTATAGACGAAATGCCTTCTATTCCCATAGGAATTTGAGAAGAAAATTCACAAACGTTCCTGGGCTATCAGGAGAAGGGGATGATGTGGCGCGCACGACGAGACGCTCTCCTCTAAATTCAAAGAAGTTAGTCAGGGAAGACGCATACCCATCAGAGGGATGAAAAGCTGATAAACCGCCAAGACGCCAAGAACGCAAAGGTTTATTTTCAGCGGAGGGTTAGGGTGGGGGCAACAACAGGCGGTTTTATGGACTAACCGGCAGACCACGCTAACAAAACGGGCGAACACCAGAGGTTCGCCCGTTGTTTTATAGCGGTAAACGCGGTTTAAAACTACTTGGCCGGGGTGACTTCCGGCTTGGCCGGGATCAAATCCAGGCGTTCGCCGACCACTTTAAATGCCTTCAACGCCCGGTCAAGGTGTTCATGGCGATGGGTGGCCGTGTAACTCGTCCGCAGCAGGCCCATGTTGGGTGGCGCGGCGGGCGATACCACCGGATTGGTGTAAACGCCTTCCTCAATCAGTGCGTTCCAGGCTAAGGCTACCGCAAAATCCTGCCCCAGGATGACCGGGATAATCGGCGTGTTGCTATGGCCGGTGTTGTAGCCCAACTCCCGGAAACCTTTCCGCATGTATTCGGCGTTATCCCACAGGTTTTCGACGTGCTGGGGTTCGGTTTCGATAATGTCCAGCGCCGCCAGCACGGCAGCGGCCTGCGGGGCAGGTAGAGCGGCTGAGAAAATTAACGGGCGGGCTTTGTGCTGAACATAATACATCACATCCGCGTCACCAGCGATAAAACCGCCAATGGAGGCAAACGTTTTGCTGAAGGTTCCCATTGTCAAATCAACCTCGTCCACGAGGTTAAAATGAACGGCAGTGCCCCGTCCGTTGCCGGTCATGCCAATGCCATGTGCGTCATCTACCATCACGCGCGCGCCGTACTGCTTGCAGAGGGCCACAATTTCGGGCAGGGGGGCGATGTCCCCGCCCATGCTGTAGACTCCATCCACGATAACCAGTTTACCAGCGTCTGCTGGCAGTTTGCTTAAAACAGATTCCAGGCTGGCAACATCATTATGGCGAAACCGCTTCATTTCGCCCTGGCTCATGGTGCAGCCGTCCACAATACTGGCATGGTCATCTTTATCTATGATAACAAAGTCGTTTTTGCCAACCAGCGCGGAAATCGTGCCAACGTTGGTTTGGTAGCCGGTAGAAAACACCACCGCCGCTTCTTTGCCCATAAACTTGGCGAGACGGCGTTCGAGTTCCAGGTGCAGTTCCAGGGTGCCATTCAGGAAACGTGAACCGGTGACACTGGTGCCGTAGCGGTTAATGGCATCAATCGCTGCCTGCCGGACGCGCGGATCCGTCGTCAACCCCAAATAGTTATTGGAGCCGAGCATCACCACATTCTTGCCCTCAAAGGTGGCAGTTACCCCTTCCGAATCACTGAGCGCCCGGAAGTAAGGATACATACCCACTTCACTGACTTCTTTGGCGCGTTTGATTGTTTCGTCCGATGCAATTTTATCGAATAAGTCAGCCATAACCACCGGCCCCCTTTTCCCTCTCAAAACAAAAACTACCGCCCGAACGGTGGGTTTCCACCCGTCCCTGGCGTAACCTCGACAGATTGAATACGGAGTTAATAACACTCGTCGGGGTTGCAAGATATGAAAGCAGCAGAACTTTAACGCGATTTAGAGAGTTTAACAAGTTCAATACGAACTAACAACACAAAACTGCTCACTCCCCTTGCGGGGTGTCCGGCGCATTGGTTAAAATTAAGGTTATCTAGTGGTAATGGTGTTGTGGAGAGATTGACAATGTCTGAACTCACAGTGAGACGTCTGATTGTCTGGGGAGTTTCATTTGTTCTGGGTTTTATTGTTTCCTGGTTGATTATCACGGTTGGCTTCCCAATGGTACTGCCGAGCGCCCACGGCGTCAGCATTCAGGAATATGGTTACATTTATTTCCTGGTGACGATGATTCCCATTGTGCTGGTGTTTGTTATCTGGTTTGATGCCGTAATGGGGACAAAAATTCTGCCAGATTAACTCGGCTTTTCAATTTTGTTATCCAGGTCAAGGGCGGTTTCAAATCCGCCCTTACTGATTTGACTCCAACAGGGAGGCCAACCCCGCCACACTGGTATTACCCGAAATCCGCACACGCGGCATTTCCAGCCGGTTATCGGTGGTCTGAAAGACGCCCCGATCCGTTGTCACCGCGCGCCAGATTGGAAGCTGGCTAACTACACTCAATGTCAGATCATCATAATGGCCGATAGGGTACGACAGCATGTGGGTAGTGTGTCCCGTGTAGGCGCTCAAACTTTCCAGACTACCCAACAGTTGATAGACCAGGAAATCATAATCCCGCGCGCGTAAATCAGCGTGATCTTTGGTGTGCGATTCCATGTCCATTCCGGCAGCAGCCATTTCGCGGATTTGCTGCCAGTTGGCGTAATCCGGGCGGTTGGCATCCGCCAGCCCGGTAATGATAAAAAATGTGCCGGTAAAACTATATTCCTGCAAGAGCGGAAAAGCCGTTATATAGTGGTCAATGTAGCCATCGTCAAAGGTCAAAATCACGGGCTGGGGTGGCAAGGGCGTTCCCTGGGTCAGCGCCTCGTCCAATTGGTAAAGTGAAATGGTGCTGTAACCCTGGTCGCGCAGATAGGCCAGATGCGCGCGAAACAGCTCCGGTGTAATCGTCAAATCCACGCGGTATTGGTCGGCGTCCGCCGGTAAATTGCTGACATAGTGATACATTAAAATTGGGACGCGAATGCGGCGCAGCGTCCCATCCCAGGCAGGCTGGGGGCGCGGTTCTGGGGCTGGCGATTGGGCCAATGCCACTAATGGTCTGTTGTTGGCGGGTGTTATGATCCCGAATAAACACGCTACAATAAGGAATAGTAACCGACGTACCATCAAGACTCCGATCC
>DATALK010000429.1:0-2995 GCA_036261085.1 Phototrophicaceae bacterium
GATGTGCTGGATGAACGGCTGAACGAGCGCGGTGTTCCGTACCAGTATACGGTTTACCCGGAAGGCCAGCATTATGTCACCTATTGGCAGCAGCATGTGGCCGAGTACCTGGAGTTTTATATTGCGCCCTGGCGCGAGGGGGCCGAAAATGTGGCTGTGCCAACCCCGGCAGTCGTGCCGCTGTTGGTGACAAATACCCCCAATGCCGAAAGTATGGTTGTTGGTGCTGAGGATCAACCGAATCCGACCAATCTGCCGAAACCAACGGCCCCGCCCTCAGGGGCTTCTGGCCTGTATTTATTTCTGCCAGCGGTGGTGTTTCCCAGCCTGCAAACGACGATAACCGGTGACACCTTGCGGGCGGTAATGGCGGGTGGGGCTGATGCTAAACTCGTGCTGGATGAATCGGCGGCGGCGGCGCTGCGGGGTTACGGGGTGGCGCTCAATGCCAGTATTCAAGTCGTGCCGCTGGATGCGCTCTATAATGCGCTCTGGAAAGATCGAACGCTGTATACGCTGCTGCCAGTGGAACGGTTGACGCCGCACTATCGGGTGCTGCGCGTGGATGGCGCGAATCCGCTAGATACCGATTTGAGCGCTTACCCGCTGAATTTCGCCAGCCCCACACCGAACTTTTACCCAGACCGGCTGACGCGCCTCATGCTATCTGGCGTGACGGCGCTGACCCGGCAAACGCTGGATAAGCTGGATGAAAAGGGCGTGGAGTGGGCGGGGGAGGCGATCAAGCCGTATGTTGAAGCGGTAGATTTCTTTCACATCAGCAATGAAGTGTCGTTTTATCCGACCTGTCCGGTCAGCCAGGAAACTCCATTAGGCGTGTTTTGTTCCAAACCGGCACATTTCGCGCTGTTTCCGTATCTTGGTTTGGACATCGTGGAATTGACTGGCAACCACAACAACGATTATGGGTATGATGCTTACCGGGACACGCTCAAGTTCTATGGAGATAATGGTATTCGCACGGTGGGCGGCGGGGAAGATGCGGCGGCAGCGCGGCAGCCGCTCGTGCTGGAACATCATAACAATAAAATTATCATGGTCGCCTGCAATTGGGCGGGGCCGTATTACGCCGTCGTTTCCGATGAGCGTCCCGGCGCGGCGGCCTGTGATTGGACATGGTTTCGGGATAATCTGCCGGGTTTAGCGGCGGACAGTGATGTTCTCATTGTGACGATGCAGCATTGGGAGTACGAAGAATACGTACCGACTGACCAGCAGCGGGCGGATTTTCGCGGGATAGCTGATCTCGGCGCGGATATTGTGATTGGCACGCAGGCGCATAAGCCGGAAATTTTCGAGTTTTACAATTCCAAGCAGGGGACGCAGGCCTTTTTACATTACGGCCTGGGCAATCTGTTTTTTGACCAGCCATTCTGGGGCAACATGCGCTTTTTTATGGATGAAGTGTATGTGTATGACGGCCAACTGTTGGGGCTGAATCTATTCACCGGTATTATTGATGATCTCGCGCGTCCGCGCCCGATGACCGCCGACGAAGAGCTGAATTTCCTGGCGTTTATGTTTAACACGCAGGGTGGTTATTAAGTGATGGGAATGGTGACGATAAAGGTCGTTCCCATGCCTTCCTGACTTTCAAACAGGATCGTACCCTGGTGGGCTTTGACGGCCTGTTTCACAATCGCCAGTCCCAGCCCGGTTCCGGGAATGGGGCCAACATTCGTGCCCCGATAAAAGTTTTCAAAAAGGTGCTGGTGATCGTCGTCGGGGATGCCGATACCCCGGTCACTGACCTGGATGATGGCGAAGGTTTCACTGCATTGCAGGTTTAGCCGCACAATGCTGCCTTCGGGAGAATATTTCACAGCGTTCGAGAGCAGGTTGTTTAAAATGAGTGACAGGAGGGCTTCATCATAACGGGCTTCGCGGCACGCCTCATTATCGGTAAAGATGATCTGGCAGGTGGCGTTGGTTGCCAGTTGAATCCGTTCGGCGATGCTCCGGCAGCAGGCGGCTAAATCGCTGGTCTGAGGCTTAAACTCCAGACCAACGGTTTCGGCGCGGCTGATCGCCAGGGTATCTTCCAGCAGGTGGGTCAGCTGTTTGACCTGCTGTTTGATATTGTTGTGATAGCCGCCCTTTTTCTCGTCGGTCATACGGGCGCCGTAAGTCTCCACCATGTCGCTGGAGGATTGGATAATCGCCAGCGGGGTGCGCAGTTCGTGGGAGACCATCGAGATGAAACGGGAGCGCAGTTCGCTGAGTTCTTGCGCTTCGGCCAGCGCCCGCCGCAGGCTTTCCTCCATATTCCGGCGCACGGTAATGTCCCGCATGATGATGGCAAAAACCAGCTCGCCGTTCCGGTCTAACTTGGAAATGGAGGCTTCCGCCGGGAATTCACTGCCATCCCGCCGCCGCCCCCAGATGGTGCTGCGTTCGTGCATGTGCTGGGAGGTATGCGGCGCCGTCGCAAACTTCTGAATGTAGTGGGCGTGAACGTGGGTAAAACGCGCGGGCAGCAGGAGGGAAAGCGGTTGGCCTAACATCTCATCAGCCAGATAACCGAAGATGTGTTCTGCACCCTGGTTAAAAAAGATAATTTGCTGGGTCTGGTCAATGGCGACAATGGCATCAATCGCCACATCCAGAATACCAGCCAGCCAGGCTTCTGGCGGAGTTGAATTCGACATCCTGATTTCCCGGATACGCCGGACATGATTTTCGAACGATATAACGGCCCCACCCATCCGCGCGTATCTGATAATAGCATACCCTATTTTGCTGATAATGATAAGCAAAATTGACGTTTTTCACCCTAATCTCACTGCTTTTTCAGAATTTCGATAGAGGTAAAACTATTGAGTGGCGCGGCGGCCAGCAGGGAGCGCACATAGGCGCTCCCCTACATCCCCATCAACCTTGTCTTGTTGAGGTAATTAGCTGAGGGGCGTGCATAAATTGTCCCGGCCCTTTTTAACCCCTCCCTAAATCCCTCCCCGTGTACGGAGAGGGACTT
>DATALK010000200.1:0-13932 GCA_036261085.1 Phototrophicaceae bacterium
GGTCGCCATGATGGTAACTGGTATTCATACCAACGATCTTAGGCGAATATCTTGACGATGTAAAGATTTAATTCTACAATCTTGACAATGTAAAGTTTCATTCAGTGAGATGGCAATGAACGACTACAATCTGGCGCGCCAGCAGGTCATCGAATATACCCACAAACTGGCGCAGGACGGTTATCTCAAAGGCACGGGCGGAAATGTTTCCGTTCGGATTCCCGGCGAAAATGCCCTGGCAATTACCCCCTCCAACCGGGACTATCTGAGCATGACGCCGGATGACATTTGCGTCTGCAATTTTGACCAGATGCCAATTCAAAGTACGCTGAAACCTTCGATTGAGATGGGCTTGCACATCGCCGTTTACCAACTACGGCCCGATGTCGGCTGTGTGATGCACACCCACCAGGATTTTGCCAGTGCCATCGCGCTCATCGGGAAGGCCCTGCCCGCACTGTTTGATGAGCAGGTGCGGTTTTTGGGCCGCGCTGTCGAGATTGTCCCTTATGCGCCCTCCGGCACGGGGCTGCTGGTCAACCAGGTGCGGAAAACGGTTAAGAATCATCACAACGCTTATATCATGAAAAATCACGGTGCGTTATGCCTGGGGCCGACGCCCGAACGCGCCTATCATAACGTTCTCCTGTTGGAAAAGGCGGCTTTAAGTTACATCCTCACCCTATGCTCTAATGAAAAGCCCAACACCATTCCCCTGGTGGTGCGTGAATTGGCGTTCTCCAAACTGCGCAGCGAACAGAAAAAGATTGAGCAGCAATTGGCCGAAAAGGAATAAATCATGGAAACTGTGATGCCAGCCCCAACCGCGACGACAACGCAGCAGTATGCCATTTCGCAATGGCATGATACGGACGAAATCTATGCCCGCCTCCGGCAGCTCGTCAGCCAGCCGCTTCATCCGATCCGGCGCGATAAATTGCAGGAATTTCTGGCCTACTTCGATCAAAAGTGCCAACGCTCGAAAGCGCTGACCGACGAAGCCAAACAGTATATCCCCGGCGGTGTCCAGCACAATCTGGCCTTTAACCACCCCTTCCCCATCGCCATTCGTCGGGCCGAAGGCGCGTATCTGTGGGATGAGGATGACAACCGTTACATTGATTTTCTGCAAGCGGGCGGGCCAACCATCCTGGGCAGCAACTACGCGCCGGTTCGGGAAAAGCTGATTGAATTGATTCGGGAATGCAGCCCGGTAACGGGACTGTTCCACGAGTATGAGTTAAAGCTGGCGAAGAAAATCAACCGCCACATGCCCAGCATCGAAATGTTCCGCATGTTGGGGTCGGGGACGGAAGCCGTCATGGCTGCCATTCGGGCCGCGCGCGTCCACACCGGCCACAAAAAAAGTTATCAAGGCTGGGGGCGCGTATCACGGGTGGAGCGACCAGATGGTCTATGGCCTGCATATCCCCGGCACGCGGCGTAAAGAATCCACTGGCATTCCGCGCGCGTCCACCAAACACACCCAGGAATTTTTCCCGCACGATCTGGAACAACTGCGGCGGATGTTGACGCTCAACCGGCTGCAAGGCGGAACAGCAGCGGTGATCCTCGAACCGGTGGGGCCGGAGAGTGGCACACGCCCGGTTCCATTTGATTTTAACAAGCAGGTGCGCGCTCTGTGTGATGAGTTTGGGGCGCTGCTGATTTTTGATGAGGTCGTGACCGGCTTCCGGTTGGGGCTGGGCGGCGCACAGGGCTATTTTGGCGTCACGCCCGATTTGACCGTTTTTGGCAAGTGTATCACTGGCGGTTATCCGATGGCCGGTGGTGTGGGCGGTAAAAAAGAGGTGCTGCTGCACTTCGCGGCGGGTATCGGCGGCACCGGCGAACGGGCTTATGTGGGCGGCACGCTGTCGGCCAATCCGTTAAGCTGCGCAGCGGGTTATTTTGCCATCGAAGAAATGGAACGTACCAACGCCGCCGTAATCGCGGGGCAGGCCGGAGACCGGATGACCGCCGGGTTACAAGCCATTGTCGAACGGCTGAAATTGCCGTTTGTGGTCTACAACCAGGGTTCGATTGTTCATCTGGAAACGTCCGGCGTGATGCTGCTGGATTTCAAGAACCCCCTCAAACTGCTGCGGGAACTCAAGCCGCGCAAACACATGATGGAAGAAATGGGCGCGGCGTATATGGCGCAGGGGTTGATTACCCTGGCGGGCAGCCGTCTGTATACCAGCATGGCCGATACCGATGCGGTGGTTGATGATGCCCTGAACCGGTTTGAAGCGGTGCTGCGCTGCGTCGAAGGGGCGGGCTGAGGATGAACCCGCCGCTGGTTTTGGTACATGACATTGGGACTACCGGCAGCAAATCCTGTCTGTATCGCTTGGGGGAGAGACTCGAACTGGTCGAAATGGCAATCGAAGAGTATCCCCTCTATGTGCTGGACAACGGCGGCGTTGAACAAGATACCGGTGATTGGTGGGCGGCGATCTGTCACGGAACCCAAGCCGTTTTTAAGCAGGCGCAGCTTGCCCCCGATAGTATTCAAGGTATCGCTTTCTGCGCCCAGATGCAGGGCTTTATTCCGGTGGACGAACACGGAATGGCCCTGCACCGGGCGATGAGTTACATGGACGCGCGTGGTACGGCGCAGCATCAGCGGTATCTTCACGACGGTCTGATCAAAATCGAGCAGATGAACGCGGTCAAACTGCTCCGGGCGCTGCAAATCACCGGGGGCGCGTCGGCCTCCGCCAAAGACCCGGTCTGGAAATACCTGTGGCTGCGCGATGAAAAACCCGATGTTTTCCGCGCGATGCGTTACTGGTGGGATGTTAAAGACTATCTGGTCATGCGCTGCACAGGGCGTTTTACTTTTGGTTACGATTCAGCCCATGCCACCTTTCTGTTTGATACTCGTCCCGATAAGCTGGTCTGGCATGAAGGTTTGTGCCGCACCTACGATGTCAATCCTGACCATTTGTCGCCCGTCGTGCGCGCCACCGATCAGGTCGGCGGGCTGACCGCGCCCGCCGCCGCCGCGCTGGGTCTGCCGGAGGGTATCCCGGTTTTTGGCGGGGGCGGCGATCTCACCCTGATTTCTTTAGGCGCCGGCAGTTTGCATACCAACAGTACCCATATTTATATCGGCACTTCCGGTTGGGTGTGCGCCACGGTTGACCGGCGGCTGACGGACATCAACGGGATGTGCGCTTCGATTTTGTCGGCCGTTCCCGGCCAATACAACTACATTTCTGAGCAGGAAACTTCCGGGCGCTGTTTGCAGTGGGTGCGCGATCATCTGGCGTTGGATGAAATCGGGGTTTTCCTGGAACAAAAGACGATTGTTGATAAGGAAGAAGAAACCCGCTCGCTGTATGACTACCTGGGGGAAGCGGTGGAACAGACGGAACCGGGCGCGGATGGCGTGATTTTTACGCCCTGGCTGCACGGCAACCGTTCGCCGTTTGAAGACCCTTACGCACGCGGGATGTTTTTTAACCTGAATCTGCAAACGGGCAAACGTGACCTGATCCGCGCCGTGTTGGAAGGCGACGCTTACCACAAACGCTGGATGCTGGAAACGGTTGAGAAAAAAGTGCCGCGTAATGAGACCATTCGGTTGGTGGGCGGCGGCGCGCGTTCTGGGGCGTGGGGACAGATTTTGGCGGACGTGACCGGGCGCACCATCGAAGTGACTGAACACCCGGAAAATGCGGGTGGGGCGGGGGCCGCGCTGGTCTGTGGGGTGGGTCTCGGCGCGATTCGGTTTGAGGATGTGCCGCACATTATCCAGGTCGCCCGAACCTTCACCCCGCGTCCGCAGTACAAAGCCCTTTACGACAAACAGTATCACATTTTTCAGCAGCTTTATCATCAGAATAAAAAGTTATTTAAGTTATTAAACGCCTAATGGCGGGAGCCGCACCTCATGTCAAAATCCGAATATCCGGTTTATGGTTATCGTTGGGTCGTGCTGGCGGTTTTTATGTTTGTCAACCTCACCATTCAGATTTTGTGGATCAGTTATGCCCCCGTCACGGTCAATGCGGCCCGTTTTTATGGCGTGGGTGATCTCGAAATCGGGCTGCTGGCGATGTCTTTTATGATCGCTTTTGTCCCGCTCTCGATTCCGGCGTCGTGGGTCATTGACACCTATGGTTTTCGCATTGGGGTAGGCGTCGGCGTGGTTCTGATGGGTGTCGGCGGGGTGGTGCGCGGGCTGGCCGGGGCTGATTACACGGTTGTGCTGTTGAGTACCATTGCTGTTGCCATCGCGCAGCCGTTTTTGCTGAATGCCTGGACCAAAGTGCCAGCCAACTGGTTCGCGGTTGAAGAACGGGCGACGGTGGTAGGTTTGGTCACTTTGGCAAATTTGGTGGGAACCGCTATCGGCATGGTCTTAACCCCGGTGCTGAATGAAAATCTCGCTATCCCGACCATTCAACTCGTTTATGGTGGTGTTGCCGCCATCTCAGCAGTGGTGTTCTTGTTCTTGGCGCGGGAAAAACCAACAACACCCCCTGGCCCGCCCGAACTGGAAGCCCGCGCCCTGATGTTTGATGGACTTAAACATGCGCTTCATATCCGTGCCTTCTGGTTATATTTGCTGGTGTCGTTTATCGGCATTGGCGTTTTTAATGGCATTAACACCTGGATTGAAGGCATTGTGCGGTCACGCGGTTTCAACTCGACGGATGCTGGCACCTTCGGCGCGTTGATGCTGGTTGGTGGCGTCCTGGGGGCCGTTATTATTCCATCGTTTTCAGACCGGCAGCACAAACGCCAGCGTTTCCTGCTGCTGGGTATTGCGTTGGCAATTCCGGGATTAATCGGGCTGACTTTCGCCACCGAGTTCTGGTTACTGAGCGTGTCGGTTTTTATGTTGGGGTTCTTCCTGGTCAGCACTCTGCCGATTGGGATGCAGTACGCCGCCGAGATCACCTATCCGACTCCCGAAGGCACATCTAATGGCATGATTCAGCTTTTTGGGCAGGCATCGGTAGTTTTTGTCTACATTATGGAACTTCTGAAAACCGCCGATGATTCCTTCACCCCCTCGCTGGTGCTGGCAGCGGTCATGCTGATCGGCAGCACATTGATAATTACGCGCCTTAAAGATGCCCCCGCGCTGTCTCAGAAGTAAAATCCTGCGGCTGTGGGAGCGCGGTAACGACAAAGATCGGCAAGGCATGGCCCGCCAGCTTTTTGATTACATCGTGTTTGACCTTGACCAACAGCGGATAGTAGATTTTCGGCTTAGGACATGGGCGAAGCAATTCTTAGTGCTACGAGCAATATTCTATCCAAAGGATGAAACGAGAAATAAAAACTCATCTTACGACATTAAATAGGAGGGTACAAACATAGCTCCAACGGGTGTTGGGACACACCTTTACCCTCGTTGAATGGGGCGATCCAACGGCTGCTCGATCAACTTTACCGGGGTATTCCCCTACCACTAGCCCCCGTTACAGACAAACATGTTCTCAGCACCGAGCGTAACCGCCTCATCTGCGCTCGCTATGCTGCCGGTGACACCCTCGAAGCTATCGCTGACGATTTCGACCTCTCTCCCCAACGGGTTCACCAACTCATCCGCCACTAGTGCTAACAGTCCGCCACAGTAAAGATTGTGGATAGAAACGGGTCAAACAGGTACGCGCATCGGTGACAGTAAAGCGCCAGATGATGGTGACATTGCGGGTCGTTTGCCAAGCGTCCACCTCGCGGCGCAGGGTCTCCACATCAGAGCGGATGCGAGGCGTCTGAGCCTGGCAGACGATCAAAAGTCGTTTCAGGTAATCGTCACAGTTAATGGCAACACGACCCCCTGGCGGCTGGATACGCTGGCGGAGTTAATCGCGTGGACCTGCACCCATCGCTATGTGACACCATTCACCGAGAATCAGCGTATCCGATGAGGGTTGCGCAGAAACTCGTTTCGTTCGCAACCCAAGCTCAGTAGTTTTGCCACTCTGAACCGGTAGCTACCAGACAACAGCACTTACGAAACAGGGAGCGACTTCCGATTGGCCGCCAGAGCCGCTCCCTGAATAAATTCAAATATTGGTGGACTCGCTACTTTACACTCTCGGAAATCACTTTGGTCAGGTTTTTCCACGATAGCTACACCAGCCTTTCCCTGGCGGGCTGTCACAAGACAAGCCCGCCCAATCAGGCAGATTAGTATAGGCCGTTTCCTTGCTTCGCGGTCTACGGCAGATCCAACACAAAGCTATCCCCCATACTCCACCCGCCGCAGGTATCATTCGCTTTCTTGGCGCACACCCGCCAGAAATACGTACCGTCCTGCAAGTCCGGTGTGAAAGAGAAAACATTGGCGCCAACCGCTTGGTTGAGTACTGGCACGCCCATAAACTGGGCGTTGGTAAATACCTGGAGGACATAGCCAGTCGCCCAATTAACAGAACCCCATGAAAGTGTCGGTGCGGCAGTGTAGTAATTGCGGCGCGGCGCGGCGTTGGCCGGTGAACCCGTCATGCCGGTTACTACCGCGCTGTAACTGCTCCACAGATTATTTTGCTGGTCGCCATGAGCCGGGGTATAAGTCCGTATCCTGAAGTTATACACCATGCCCGATGGCAGGCCGGTGACGGTGTAACTTGTCGCGCTTTTGTTGGTCGTTTTCCCCGCTACTACAGATGGCGTGCCAGCCGAGGTGCTGTAGCTGACCTCGTAATAACCCCCGTTTCCGGTGTAGGCAATGGGCGTCCAAGCCAGGGTTATACTGTTTGTGGTGGCGGTCTGGATATAGATATTGGTTGGCGCAATCGTCTGAGTCTGTGTCCAATCCGGGTCTTTGCCATTGAGGAACGTTTCCGTCGCGCCAGTGGCAAATAGACCATTGTAGCTAAGGTCGGTATCGGTCAGGGCCGTAAGCGCCGTAATCCGAGCTGGAACTTCGCCGACCAGCGCGTTGTATTCCAATCCAAGCGTGGTTAGGCCAGATAAATTCCCTAATTCGGCGGGAATGACGCCGGTCAATTGATTGTTGGACAGATTGAGTTCCAACAACGAATCCAGGCTGCCCAATTGTGACGGGACGGCGCCCGACAACCGGTTGAAAGACAGATTTAACACTTCTAGGTTAGCCAATGAACCTAATTCAGCCGGGATATTCCCCGTCAGGTTGGCATCGGCCAGATTGAGTTCTATCAGATTAGTGATGTCGCCCAATCCCGGTGGAATGGTTCCGCTCAGGGGATTTCCTTGCAGGCTCAATCGCTCTAGCTGGGTCATGTCCTTCAGGCAGGTAGGAATCCCGCCGGTAAGGTTATTAAAAGCTAAGGTCAAACGCAGCAAAGAGCGGTTGTTACACCATGCAACCGGAATCGGCCCGGTAAATTGGTTGTCCCCCAGGTTCAAGTCCTCGAGATAGAGGAGTTCCCCAAAATGACCGGAAAGAGATCCGGTAAAGGCATTTTCGGCCAGATTTAAGAAGGTCAGATTGTCGGCGTCGAAGACCGACCAAGGAACGGCCCCACTCATCTGATTATCGGCCAGCGAGACAAACGTTAGATTGGTAACGGCGTCTAATGACGCCGGGATTGCTCCAGTGATGCTGTTCTGTGCCAAATTCAGGTGATTCAGATACGTCAGGTTGCCTAAGTCGGCTGGCAGCGGCCCGTTCAGGTTGTTCGCTTCCAAATCTAAGCCGGTAACATGGCCGCCGCTGACAGCCACACCGTTCCAGTTATTGACGGTGGTATCAATCCGCCAATGGGTGTTATTAGTCCAAGATTCCCCTGTTGTGCTCAGGTAGAGGGCTTCCAGCGCCTCGCATTCTTCCTGGGAAATGTCGGCTACAGTAGTGCAGAACGGAGCCGGAAGTGCGGCCATAATGGCAGTGGTATCAATCAATCCGTACCCGCTGGCATCATCAAAGCCCAGGGTTCCCATATCAAGGGCCGTAGTTTCCATATAGGAATAAATTTCAGCCGGAGTCAAAGCCGGGTCATGCTCCAGCATCAAGGCCGCCACAGCGGCGGCGAGGGGCGCGGAGGCCGATGTCCCAAAAAAGTTTGGATAGGTGTCCGGGTCGTCATAATCCGAAGGAATATCCGGGCTGCCAAAGAAGGTGGTGTTCCCCCCATCCGGGGCCACGATTTCCGGTTTCTGGCGCGTAATGGGAGAGGCTAAACGATTACCGGAGGTATCGAAAAGAATCGGGGTGCCGCCCCAAGACGAGAAGTCCTCCAGAATCGGCGGGGTCATATCGTAGCGCGGCGTATCGTAGAAAAACGCCGCTCCAACCGCCTCCGCGCCCGCGGCATTGGGATGGCCGTAGATCGTTGAGCTATTGGTGGCAAACTCGTCTATGGTCATCTGGGCGTTGAAGTAGACGTACTTAATGCGGGTTGGCGCCGGGCCGTCGCGGAGTTCGATTGCCAATTGGAAACTGGCACCGTGACTGCCATCGTTAATGTATTCCAAAATTTCAACCGGATCATTACCCACATTGGGATCATCCGCTGAAGCCACCAGTGTGCCACTTGCGGTGTAGAGGTACAGACCCAGGTCACTGGCCGAACCGGGGAGGCCGCTCACGGAGTAGAAGGGCTGATCCCATTGCAGGACAATTTGGACGCTTTCGCCAATAGGGAGCGTCACGCTTTGTAAATTATCCACCCCCGCGCCAGGGTCAAAATCGTAGCGACTTCCAGCTTCCCCAAATATTTCGCCTTGCCAACAAATTTCAGTTGACACGCAGACGTTTTGATAGGATTGCCGAGCATCATTTCCGGCTGATGAGAAGTAGGGGATGCCATCCGCTACCACCGTATCTACCGCTTGGGCAATCACGCCGTCTTGGAACATCGGTTCAGCCAGGAAGATGACATCATCCGTAAGCACCTGGACACCTGCCGCCTCCAGATCGAAGATGTCCTGGGCAAAATTGGCCTGGCCGCCGTCGGCAGGATGGAAGGCCAGGGGAGCACCTGGCGCGACATCATGCAGCACTTGCCCGATACCGCGACCTTCATCATCACCAGGGGAAATTGAAGCCGGTCTACCGCTTGCAGTGTCCAGCGCACCAGCGGAGTCCAGTTGCGTTATACCGAGTCCCGCATTTGAACAGGGCGCATCATCCAGGATGATAATATCCGCCGGTAGATCACCGCTGGCGATGTCTCCAGCCGTTGCGGCAGCTTCGCAATCAAAACTGTTCGATAGGATGCCGATGCGGATGCCGCTGCCCGTCAGGCCATAGGTGGTGCGCGCGATGTCAGCCTGCGCCGCCCGATCACCCTGGTTGGTAACCGCGCCGCCATTGGTCATGGAATAAGCCGGGTTGACAAATTGCAGGCTGTCTAAAGTGGGCAGCAAACTGATGGAATTGATCGGCAGCAGCCCGGAAACGAGATACCCCGCCACTGCGCCTTTCTGCAATCCCAAAGCCTGTAAATCCGCCAACAGGAGGTTGGGGTCGCCGGAGGCAGTGGCATCAATAACCACCAGGTCATTTCGGAGCGGCATAAAGATATTGGTGGCGGCAAAAGCAACGTCCGCCCCCTGCGCCTGGGCTTGAAAAGCCTGATATTCCGTCAGCAGCGCCGCCAGATCGTGACTTACTTTCTTCGCGGGGTTGACAACCTCATCCGGCGGTTGTTCGGTCAGGACCGGCGTTGGCTGCTGGATGAACGACCCATTAATGTTTACGATCCCGCCATTGATGGTCAGGGTGTCGCCCAGAGCGATTTCCAGCGCGGCGATGCCACTCACCTGCGGAGCGGCAAATGATGTCCCACTCACGGTTGTGTAACGGCTGCCGTTGGTGGTTGTCAGAATATTGCGTCCGGGGGCCAGCAGATCAATCTCTGCGCCACGACTGCTGAAGCTGCTCATTTGCAGGTCAGAGTCTACCGAAGCGACGGCAACCACCGGGGCGTAGGCCGCCGGATAAAGGACTCTGCCGCCCGTGTTTCCGGCGGCAGCAATCACGAACACATTCTGAGCGATGGCGTAATCAATCGCGTTTTGCAGGGTGGCTGAGGTATTGGCCCCCCCCCAGCGACAGATTGATGATTCTCGCGCCGTCATCCACTGCCCGGACAATCGCGGCGGCGACATCGGCGTAGGTGCCTATGCCGTTTCCATCCAGAACCCGCAGGGGCATAATCTGCGCATTCGGGGCAACACCCGCCATACCCAGGCCATTGTCAATATTGGCGGCGATAATTCCGGCGACGCCGCAGCCATGTCCAAAGTCATCCTGGGGGATATTGTCATCTTGCACAAAGTCATAGCCAGCGCGGATTTTCCCCTGTAAATCAGGATGATCCAGACACACGCCGCTGTCAATCACGGCGACAATCACAGCCGGGGCATCAGCAGGCACACGCGCCCAGGCTTCCGGCGCGCCGATCACCGGCAACGCCCATTGGTCGGGATAGTAGACATCACTGGTGGGTATATCGCTGAGCGCGGCGACGTAATAATTCGGCTCAGAAGCAACCACCAACGGCGAAGTCGGTATCTTCGCTTCCGCCGGGAGGTGTACCACTACCGTTTGCAGCGCATCAATTTCCTGCTGGATAGTGCCACCAAAAGAATGAATATAGGCGGCTCGTTCCTGGGGTGAGGTGTCTGGCGCAAAGTGGATGACCACTTGATTGGCGACTGGTTGTTGGGGCAGCGCCACTGCCAGCGGCTCGATCACCGATGGCGCTGTCACCGTCGGAATCGAAATTAGCGGCGTTGTCGTTGGCAAAAGCCCACTGGTCGCCAATGACGCACCGGCTACCACCGGCCCCGGAGTCGCGGTCTCACCAGTGGCAGCCAACGGATTTGAAACCACTTCGGCAATAGTGGGTATAGGAGTTTTTTCAATGGGTGAATTGAGAATAAAGGTCGCGGCCAGGATAACAACAAGCAGGGAAGCAATTCCGGCCAGGAGCGCATATTTTGAACGGTGCATGATGACCCCCTCCAAAAACCAAATAAACTATCCCGCCGCAGGCAGCGGAGGATAAAAAGAGCATGAGTTGGCGGTTTTCATGCAGCTTGTCATAAGTATGGCCTTATGCTTTCACATCATTGGCGCTGGTATTTTCATTCCCCTGTTTGCCGACAGTCCTCGCAAAAGACCCGTTCATCCCAAACTCTCCGCCCAGAGTTGTTTGTTCACCTGCCGTACACTAGCGGAATACCTCACAAACGGTCAAGCCCTTGAGCCGCGTCACGATTTTGGTCACTGAGTCTGTCGGCATTGACCGAACCAAAAGCGAATCCTATCTTTATCTGTCCCTGTTTCCATAATTTTGATTATAACGTTTTTCGATTTTTAAGTACACGTTTTTCAAAACCACAGCTACTTGCCTATCAATTACCGCCCCGCGATATTTTTTTCATAGCACAATTATCCGGTGACATTTTCATGCAAAAAAGTTTTTCCACATCATATGTTGACAAACCCTTGTTCGACGTGATTTGATTGCAGCTTCCATCTCTACTAATTAACCGCTCTAGAGCCAACAACGTCACAATCGGTGCTGCTTTTGTCCCGGTAAAGGCGATTTAGCGATACAAATACGCCCCGTTCATCCGTGCTGAAGTCCCCCACATTTTGCAATTTCAGTTATAATTATATTCATAGAATTATATTTTTTGGGGGTAAGCGATATGACGGCCAATTATAAGGCTCCGCACTTTATCCTGGCAGCGATCCAACGGATTTACCCTGATTTGTCTGCGCTGGTCGGCGCCGATTGGGCAGCGATCCAACCCCAGGTTGATGCCCATATCGCTAAACTGGAAGCGACGCCCAACGCCTATCTAACTTCCATACAGCTCGTTGACTTACTCGCACAATACGAACCCGCGCGTCAGCGCTTGAATGCCGAGATCAAAACACAGGCAGGCACTAGTCAGCACGTTGTGAATCCACTTTTCATCGCGGCCCGCCTGATCCTGACGATGAGTATGCTACGCAACCGGCTACGGGGCACTACTTCACAGCCTTTCCAGACCGGCAGCGGTAAACTGGCTTCCATCGCTCCTGATGATGATGAGAGGCGCGGTATCGGGCAAGTGACACATGATGTCGCGCCGGACGCGGCCCTGGCCTTCCATGCCGCCGACAGCGGCCAGGCCAATTTTGCCCAGGGCATCTTCGATCTGGAGGCGGCAGGTGTCCAGGTGCTTACGGATGATATCATCTTCCTGGCTGAACCGATGTTCCAGTATGGTGTGATTGCCCAAGCGGTAGACGCGGTGGTAGCGGATGGCATTCCCTACTTCTCATCGGCGGGAAATGATGCCCGGCAAGCCTATGAGTCATTCTATGAGGAACTTTCCGAGCAGGAAACCAGCGTTCTCCGGGGCATGATTCAGGCGGGGAAAGTCAACTTAACCGAAGCCGATATTTTGCTGGCGACCAATAAGGAACGGGAACAACGCGGCTTGGCTGCATTGAGTATGACTCAGGTGCAGCAGTCGCTGAACAGTCTGGAAAAGGTCGGGAGAATCGAGAAAAACGGGGACAAATATCGCATTATCGAAGGTCATGATTCTGGCTGCTGGACATCAGAGATTTGTTGGCAATAGAGACGGAAGGGATGGGATCGAAAAGAGCTAATCGTCGCTCGAGGAAATGGAAGGCTATGAAATTAAGGATTAATCTTTCATGTCATTTCTGAAAAACTTATTTAGTTTTACGAATAAATAGGCGCAAACAATCATGAACCTGGGGAATGCTTACCGAGAGCGTATCTAGGGGGAGAGAATGGAGAACATTGAGGCGACCATCCAAAATTACAAACAAGTCCTAATGACTATGACACAGAGTACTCCTGAGCGGGCGCAAACCATGCTGAACCTGGGGAATGCCTATGTTGAGCGCAACCAGGGGGACAAACCAGAATACATTAAGGCGGCGATTGACACATATCAACAAGCTCTGAATATCTTGCCCAAAGCCGGTAACGAACCCTTATGGGCCAGGCTCCAGAGTGCGTTAGGGGACGTTCTAAAACAGTACTACCAGGAGGATCGAGCGGAAAATATCGAGGCCGCGATTGCCGCTTACGATCTGGCCCTCACCGTTCAAACCCCGAACGTCATGCCTATCGCGTGGGCGCAAACCATGCTGAACCGGGGGAACGCTTACCGAAACCGCATCAAGGGAGACAAGGCAGAAAACATTGAGCAGGCGATTGACGCTCACAAACAAGCCCTGACGGTTCTGACGCCGAGCACTACGCCTGCCGAGTGGGCGGACACGATGAATGGCCTGGGGAACGCCTATCGAGAGCGTCTCCGGGGAGATCGAGCGGAGAACATTGAAACGGCAATTGCCGCTTACAACCAGGCGCTCACCGTGCGGACACAGGATACGATGCCCGTCGAATGGGCGCAAACCATAAATAACTTGGGCAATGCTTATACTGAGCGCCTTCGGGGAGACCGAGGGCAGAACCTTGAGGCAGCGATTGCCGCCTACACGCAGGCTTTGATCGTGCGGAAACGGGAGACCTTGCCAATCGCCTGGGCGATTTCGATGCTGAACCTGGGGAATTCTTACCAAAATCGCATAAGTGGAGACCGAGCGAAAAACATTGAGACCGCCATCTATGCTTTTAACCAAGCCCAGGCTGAAATAACGCCGAGTACAATGCCCGCCGATTGGGCGATAATCATGAATAACCTGGGGAATGCCTGCGTTGAGCGCCGTCGGGGAGACCGAGCGCAGAACCTTGAGGCGGCGATTGCCGCTTACAACCAGGCGCTCACCGTGCGGACACAGGACACAATGCCGGTCGCATGGGCGCAAACCATGAATAACTTGGGGAATGTCTACATTGAGCGCATCCAGGGAGACAAGGCGGAAAACCTTAAGGCGGCAATTGATGCCTACCAGCAAGCCCTGACCGTGAGGAAACGCGAAGGGCTGCCAGCCGATCACCGGCTGACCCAGCGTAATCTGGGTCACCTGTATTC
>DATALK010000434.1:0-10728 GCA_036261085.1 Phototrophicaceae bacterium
ATTGTGCGCATCAGCGACAGCTTCCTCCGGGGTCATGCCGCCGTTGATGACGTTTGCCATCATCTGGCTCATGACGGCCTGGGCGTTCACCGCATCATGCAGCGGGCTGGGTTTTGCCGGATGGGAAAGCCCGTAGTAAATATTCGGGTTGAACATAATATCCCGGAAGACCTCAAAGTTCGGGTCAATCGCCAGCAGTTCGTCAGTCCACAGGTTGGTGTAAGCGGGCAGGAACAAACCGCCGCCGCTCTGCGCCATCGGCGTGATATTGGCGGGGTCAAGCAGCGTCAGGATCAGTTCTTTTGCTACATCAGCGTTTTTCGCGCCAAGATGGTGGCCGCTGTCCAGGCCGGTAATCCCCCCGACCTGAGCTACAACCAACTCAGTATTCCGCTGATGTACTCACAGGACATTCTGGAAGATGTCACGGACGTGGTTGAAGAGGCCATCAGCCGCTATGGGAATGTAGTGCCAGCCATCGCGGAGTTCAATGCCAAGATTGACGGGCGGTGGTGGGCGGTTCCGTTCATGAGTGTCACCGGGGCCTGGTTTGGACGGCAGGATGTCTTTGAGGCGAAAGGCATTGATGTCCATTCGCTTAAAACCTGGGATGAACACCGGGATGCGGCCCTGGCGGTTTCTGACCCCGATAACCAGATGTGGGGCTGGGGCTTCACAGTTAACCGGAGCGGCGATGCGCATGGCCTCATAGATGGGGTCATCAAGAGCTTTGGCGGCGTCATCAGCGACGAAACCGGCTTGGTGGTCACTTTTAACTCACCGGAAACAGTTGCCGGTGTTACCTGGCTAGCCGACATTTACACCAACGAAAAGTACAAGCCCATGCTGCCACCGGGGGTCGAGAGCTGGACGGACACGGGCAATAACGAATCCTATCTGGCGGGAACCATTGCCCTCACCCTCAACCAGCCCAGCGTGTATGGCGCTTCAAAGAAGAACAACCCCGAACTCTTTGCCAATACAGCCGTGCTGCGCGGCCCCACCTGGCAGGATGGCAGCCGGATGGAGGCGGGGCAAAACGGTTGGTTCACGATCTTTAAGGGCGCAAAGAACGTGGATGTGGCGAAAGAACTGATCCTGACACTGCTTGACCCGGCCAATATCACGCCAATGGCACAGAGCGGCGGCGGTTTATTCCTGCCTGCGTATGCCAACCTGTGGACGGAAGAACTGCTAGCGATTGACCCGAACTTCGCGGTCTTCCGAGATATTATGTTCAACCCGAATCTTTATTATGGGCTATCCCATCCGGCAAAACCCAGCCCGCTGCACGACGCGGTGAATGCCCAGGCGGTTATGAGCCAGATGATGGCAAATGTCATCAACGGCGGCATGACCCCGGAGGAAGCTGTCGCCGACGCGCACAATCGCATCGTCCAAATCTGGGAAGAAGGCGGCGTTCCACAAAGTTAACAGCAACAAGAGAGAGCGGCTGATGTCGCTCTCTCACACTTATTCTCAAAACGGACAAAATACCCTATTGTAACGAAAGGTTTTTAATGGATGAGCAAGCCCGGCTGAGACCCATACCGCAAATACTTCCGCCCACTACCGTTTCCCGTTCTAAACGGATTGACACGATTCTGGGGCGGGACTGGCGGGTGGCAATTCCATTCGTGCTGCCGGTGGTCATCATCATGGCCGGACTGATCCTGTGGCCGTTTATCAACGCCATCCTGTTGAGTATGACCACCCGCAATGTCATTACCCGAACCGATCAGTTTGTTGGACTGGACAACTACGCGCGGCTGTTTCAGGATGTGGACTTTAACACTGCCGTTGCCAATACCTTTCGTTTTACCTTTGTCTCGATAGCGGTCAAGCTCGTTGTGGGCATGGGAATTGCGCTGCTGCTGCACAGCCGCCTGCCGTTCCGCAACGTGCTGACCACCCTGATGTTACTGCCCTGGATTGTGCCGGAAGTGGTAACAGCGCTGACCTGGCAGAGCATCTATCACCCCATCTTCGGCGGACTGAATCCCATTTTAATGCAGTTGGGGGTGATAAATCGTCCGGTGGCCTGGTTAACCGAGTATGCCATGCCCAGTGTGATCGCCGTGAACGTGTGGAAAGGCATCCCCTTCTACACGATTTTACTCCTGGCGGGTTTGAAAGCGATTGACCGCGAACAGTATGAGGCCGCCGAAGTGGATGGCGCGAACGCGGTGCAGCGTTTCCGGCATATCACGCTGCCGGGACTGCGTTATGTCATCATCGTGACACTGCTGCTGTCCTTCATCTCGACCTTTAATACCTTTGGTCTTGTCTATCTTATGACGGGCGGCGGCCCCGGTGGCGCCACGCGCTTATATTCCATTCTCGCCTACGAGAAAGCGATTATCAGCCTGCGTTTTGGGCCGGGAACCGCCGTCGCCTTCAGTATGGCCCCCTTGTTATTCCTGCTGATTTTTGTGCTGGCGCGTATCATGCGTCACGATCAAAACGCATCCAGCGTTGAGAAAGAATCCCTACTGGATCGCGGACTGGGTTGGGCGGGTCGGCGGTTGAGTGTTGGCCTTGACCTGCTCTTTTGGCCGTTCGAGTGGCTGGCTCAGGCGCTTGGCAGTCTGTTCAAAGCGATTCTTCCCCGCGACCAAACCGGCCAACCGCGCCTCAAACGTTCGGAGCGCGAACGAATGGGGATGGCGACGCGGCTGCTCCTGCTGCTGCCCATTTTGATTTTTGTGCTGTTCCCGTTCTACTGGATCATCATTACTTCGTTCAAGGGGACCCCGCAGATTCAACAGATGCAGTCCGTTTTCTGGCCGAATCCCTGGACGACGGAGCAGTATCGCTCCCTGATTTTTGATACACCCTTTGTGACCTGGTTCCGCAACACGGCCTTTGTGGCGATTACCAGCACCGCAGTTTCGGTCATCTTTGCGGCACTGGCGGCCTATGCACTATCCCGCCTCAAATTTCTGGGCGGCGGTATCATCACAACCTTGCTGTTGGTAACCTATCTGCTGCCGGGTTCGCTGCTGTTTATCCCACTCTACCGAACCCTCACGACCCTGGGAATGATTAACTCGCATTGGGCGCTTATTTTGACTTACCCAACATTTTTGATGCCGTTTGCGACCTGGGTCATGATGGGCTATTTCCGCTCAATTCCGGTGGAGTTGGAAGAAGCGGCCATGATTGACGGCGCGAACCGGCTGACCGCGTTCTGGCGCATCACGCTGCCGCTGGCCGCCCCAGCGCTGCTATCAGTGACCCTGTTTGCGTTCACAAATGCCTGGAACGAGTTCCTGTTTGCCTTTGTGTTCATCACCAGCGACAGCCTGAAAACACTCCCCGTTGGGCTGCAACTGCTGGTCTTCGGCGACATTTATCCCTGGGGACAGATGATGGCGGCGTCTTTGCTCATGGCAATTCCCGTCGCTGTGGTCTACATCATTGCCCAGCGCTTCCTGGTGGAAGGGTTAACGGCGGGCAGCGTCAAAGGGTAGTGACGACCTCTATCAAACCAAAAGCTGTGTTCATTATCGGACACAGCTTTTTTGTTCACTATTGAGTCAGATGGTTGTTTGCTGTCTACCGGCAAAACATTTCAACTCCACAACCGATCATGGGAGTGTTCCTGATCCCATAAATCCGTCGAGTCAAAACACAATGGATCGCGCGGGTCAATAAATTCACGCAGACATTCCAGGTTGATGTCCCCCAGGCCCAACCCCGGCGCTTCCGGCACCTGAATATAGCCGTCTACAATAAGCGGCTGAGAGAGGCCATCACACAGATCATTCCAGCGCGCAATATCCATCGAATGATTTTCCAGCACGAAAAAGTTTTCCGTCGCCGCCGCGCAGTGGACGCTTGCCATCGCGGCGACTGGCGACCCGGCCATGTGCATCGCCATCGCAATCCCGTGTTCCTGGGCGTAGTCGCCAATCCGCTTCGTCTCCAAGATACCGCCAGATGTAGCGAGATCAGGATGAATAATAGACACGGCGCGCGCCTCAATCAAAGGCTTGAAACCCTCTTTCAGATAGATGTCCTCGCCGGTACAAATCGGAGTGGTGACAGCCTGGGACAAGCGGAGATACTGGTCGGCAAACTGCCAGGGGATCATATCCTCGTACCAGGCGAGGGTGAACGGGTCGAGGGCACGCCCCAACTTAATACACGATTCCAGGTTAAGATGGCCGAAATGATCGGCGGCCAGCGGGACTTCATCACCAACCACACCGCGCACGGCGGCTACATATTCCACCAGCAGATCAACACCTTTCTTCGTCAATTGAATGCCCGTGAACGGGTGCATGATGTGGTGGGTATCCAGCATCTCCGGCGGGGCGCTGATCGCGCCGGGAATATCCGCCACCAGATCAATCCCAACGTCCATCTTCAGGAACTTAAAGCCCATGTCCATCCGCTTTTTCAGGCGCGCGCCCATCGCCAACGGGTCTTTGGTAGAAGGTGTATCGCAGTAACACAGCACCCGATCCCGGAACTTGCCACCGGCCAGTTGATAAGCGGGGACATGATAAGCCTTGCCCGCCAAATCCATGAGCGCCATTTCAATGCCACACACGCCGCCCGCCTGCCGCGCGTGATGCCCAAACTGCTTGATCTTGCGGAAAATCTTATCAATGTTGCAGGGGTTTTCGCCCAGGATGCGGCTTTTGAGCATGAGCGCGTAAGTTTTACTGGCCCAGTCGCGCACCTCACCATAGCCACAGATGCCCTGATTGGTATCCAGGCGGATGAGCGACACATCCATTGGCAACCCAACAAGGTTGGCAATCCGCAGATCGGTAATGCGCAAATCGGACGGGCGGGAATAGGTGTTTACATGATCTACAATTTGTGGTTGATCGCTCATAAGATACTCGGTAAAAACTATTTGGATGTCATCAGAAGCAATCGGTCACACTAATACAGCCTAGCGGAACGGGTCGAATACGCTGTACCCCAGAATTCAACAGCGCTTATCCCGAACTGCCGTTAGCAGTTGTCTCAAGCCAGATAAGCAGAACATGTTCCCGCAGGACACGCGATGCCGTTTCCGGCTCACGGCTCCGCAGCGCGTCAACAATGGGCTGGTGTCGGGTAGCAACATGAACCAAATCCGGGTAGCGACGTGGATGCGAGTGAACGATAAAACGTTGAATCTGGCCGGAGATCGGGAGCCACACCCGAAGCAGCCACGCATTCCCCGACCATTCACAAATGCGCCGGTGAAATTCCATGTCGAAGTCAGCCAACCGCATAATATCGGCATCGCTGGCTGCCGAAGTCATCTTTAAGATCAGGTTTTGCAGCTCATTTATTTGCTCATCGGTGATAACCTGCGCGGTTCGACTGACGGCAAAACCTTCAACGATACTGCGGATATGCGATAGCTCATACAATTCGTCGGTCACAATTTGCGTGACAAAAGTGGCGCTCCGGGCGACTCGTTCAACCAGCCCTTCATATTCGAGCCGTTGGAGCGCTTCTCGAACCGGCCCCTGACTGGTTCCCATCTGCTCGGCCACTTCGAGTTCAACCAGCTTGTGGCCAGGCGGCAGCTCCCCTCGAATCACATCGGCTTTAATCTGCTCATAGACCTGATCGGCGATTGAAGGCAGCCGCGCCTTTTTGGCTGCGGGCGAGGGCCTGTCGGAGAGATCAAAAAACTTTGGCGACATAGAGGTCATGGTTGTAGTTACTCAATGGGTGATTATTTATAATAAATCATCTATAATTTCTGTTACAAAGTCAAGCGAAGAATAAATCGTCATCAGTTATTCGACAGGTCAAGCCGAACTACAAAATAATTCTACCAGTGGAGCCAAAGCCGGTGACTAACGGCAGGGTCGCTTGCAAATAAGCACTCATTTGATCCAGCGCGAGAATAATGCCATCGGGATAATCCTGCCGAAAATCGGTTACTTCTTTTCGAGTTCCGCTCAAACTCGGCGATTTCGGCTTCAGCGGGCCGGGATTTGTAAGTGCCAGCGGCTTGCTGATAGCTGAAACCCACAGACATGAAATAAATTACGATAGAAACCCGTGTCCTGGTACACGACACCATACCATTGCTGGACTATCAAGTGCAGATCGCTGACCGTCCAGAATAGTCACTGGCTGATCCGCAGACTGAGGGCGATGACCTGATCAGGACGATAGCGGGCAAGCGTTGCTGCAAATCAACCTGCTGGGCTGCCGTCAACTTACTGGCACTGTTGGCGCTGGCTGCACGATGTATTACATCAACTCGTTTTCATCTCTCTATCACGCGCTATCTCAATTTTTTGGGCGATATTTTTGAGACTAGTCTCCCAATTCAGATAATTATCAAAATTGTCGTTCATGTCCAGTTTGCCACTTTGAGCATCCAACTGACAGCGATTATAAATCAACGCTCCAATTTCCAGGACTTCACGGGCTAAAGCCGCTACAGTGGGGCGAGTCAAATGGCGCTCAAGGGATTTATAGACTGGATCATATCGGTCACAGTCAATAACAGCATTAGCGCTGCCTGCTGACTGCAAGGCTTTAACGTCCGCCAGAAGAAAAGTAGTGAAATTGACCGGCACCGGCGCTACCGTCGGCGCAACTTTCGCCGCCTGTACCGCCTCTTCCCCCAACAAACCTAAACGCACCGACTTGATGAAGCGGAAATCGCTCTGGTTGTGTTCGAACCACAGCCCCAGACTGCCCACCTCCCAGGTATTCTGCTCATCCTGGATATAAGTGTTCCCCAGCTCAAATCGAAAATAATTATTCAGACCACTCACGGCGATATGATCCAGAGGCGCAGTCACCGCACCGGAATCAATTTTCGAGAACACACCATCTCGAACTTCTTCCAGATACCAGGTCGAATCCATCACACTGAACAGCAGAAAGTTTTCGGCATCCTGAACGCGATAAGCAACACCGAACCGGAGACCAGCAGTGTCAGCCACGGTTACATCCACGCGAAAACCATTTACGGCCCCAACCCGCAGCGGGACAAAAACGGAGTCCGTGCTTTCTGAGGCAATCAATTGGAGCGCTGCCGCAAAATCATCGCCTAGTCCAATAATCTGGGCATCCTCGGCAATATAAAACAAGGCTTCCCCGTTCAGAAACGTGGTGGGGATGAATGTTGGGGTGAGTGTGGGTGTTAGGGTTAAAGTATTAGTAGCGGTTGCTGTCGCTGTCGGCGTCAGCGTTGGCGGCAGGGTAAAAGTCGCTGTTGGTGTCGGCGACGAAGTTGCTGATGACATAACTTCGTCGGTTTGCGGCGCGAGAACGGCCTCGGTAACAGCGGAATTCGCGGTTGGAACCGTTTGAGATAAGACTGCCGTTTCGGTTGGCGGTTGTTTGGTTTGAACCGGTTCCGCCGTCGCCGCTGGCGCTGCCCTGTTTTCTAAAGTTGCGCTGCTAGAGCTGTCCCCCAGCGTGGGCAAAAGCAGGGTTGGACCGGCAACAATATTATCGGTAACAACGGTTGTTGACGTAACCGTTTCCGTCAGTGCCACCGGTGGACTGACAACCATCACCACCGCAGTAGATGTTAAGGGCAGAACCCCCGTCGGCCCCATCCCGATGGCCGGCAGCACACCGTCTAAATAACCATTACTGAACAGGAAAATCACGGCGGTGACGACAATAACCAGCAAGGCCAGCAGCCCGACCACCATTCCAGCACGATTGGTCGCTTTTTGGGGCGAGGCCGCCGCCGGTAACTGTCGAACAGATTGCAACGGATGCGGACTGATGGTATCAAATTCTTTGAGATCAGCGGAAAGCTGGGGCAGCAGGACTTGATGCACTTCCCGCGCAAAATCCATCACATTCTGATAACGCTCCGCCGATTTTTTTGCCAGCACCTTTTTAAAAATCGGATCAAGCGCCACAGGAAGTTCTGGACGAAACTCCCGCAAGGATGGCACGAGCGCGGTGCAGTGCATCTCGGTTAAGCGCTGACCCGCCCCGGTTTCATCCTGTTTCTCCACCACAAATGGGCGGCGGCCCGCCAGCATTTCATATACCACAATACCGAAGGAATAAATATCTGCCGTATGATCGAGTGACTGATTGCGCTGCTGCTCACAGGGCATATAGGAACGGGTTCCAGCAATTTTGATTTTATCCGACTCTTCAGAACCGAGGATGATGCCGAGATCCGTCAGATATGCACAACCATCGGTTCGACGAAGCAATATATTACCCGCTTTAATGTCCCGATGGATGTAATTATTTTTATGCAGATAATTGATGGCCCGCGCAATCTGCGCCATCACCCGCACCGCTTCATCTACCGGAAACCCCTGCTTATTCGCTCGTAAATATTCGGATAACGCGCTGCCATCCACATATTCCATAACAATATAGGCACACTGTTCCGCCTGCACGAAGTTATAGAACCGGACAATGTTTGGATACTGCAAATCGCGCATATGCGCCGCTTCGCGCTGGAAAATTTTCAAGAAATAACTGTTCTGAAAATATTCATCGCGTAAAATCTTGAAGGCATACTGGTTGGGTGTGCCGTTTTCCTGGGCCAGGAAAACACACGCCATTCCCCCTTCACCGATAAATTTTTTCACTTCGTAATGCTCACTGTGGATGCGCGCATTGGCGTCCGCCACAGACAAGCGCGAACTGGCTTTTGAAACAGCCATTATTAATGTCCTTCAGTCGGAGTAAGCACCTCAAAGGCACGATCAAAACTATTTACCCAGAAGGGCGTCAGCTGTTTATCAATCAGCAGTGTATTTTCATAAAACTGCTGCATCTGCGCCCGCAGTTGGGCCAGTTCATCGAGGGGTGGCTGCCCCAGTGTCGACTGCGGGTCAATCCGGGTTGGCACAGCCGCTGGCGCCAGCGGCAAAGCCGTCAACCGAGTCATTTGCTCTGGCAGCGCCGGATACAGCGGCACCTCGGCCAACTGATTTTCCAATGTGTCGTACTGCGTGATATTTTCCGGCAAATAAGTCTCCGTAAAAAGCGCTGGCAGCGGCAAACTGTCAAAACAACCTTCTCCGGCCAGGGGGTACGGTGATACTCCGGGCAATTGTGTCCGCGCCTTTTCCAACTGCGCAAACGGCGCAACTTTGTTCTGGGGATCAGAGCTATTAGCAATCCGCCATAAATTGGATGGATTGAAAGCCAGGGGTTCAATGGGAGCAGCCTGCTCATCCGGGCGAATCCGCTGGATATAAAAATCACACCAAGAAGATGATAAACCCATCACTTTAGAATTCACGCCGCCGTTCAGGAACCGCGCTAACTTTAACACCCGCGCGTTTTCTTCGGCTTGCAGGGCTTGAACGGGCGGCGGGGTTGGGATTTGCGCCCGAACATCAAAGGTGGCCGTTTTAAAAAGTTCCGGCTGTACCGGGACAATGGAACTGGCCGCCTGATAGGCGCTGACCGGCATCAGGCCATCGGGGTCGCTATAAACTCCTGGGCGGTTGTACGCATACGTGTATAACGTACTTTGGGGATCATGGCGCAGCGGATCACGCTGGATAAAACGGCCATATGTCGCCGTATAAGCCCGCACCCCCATCAGGTACAAATCAGAACCGCCTTCATACAATTGGCCGCTGAACATCATCTGCGGCGTGTTGGTTAAGGAATAGGTCGTTTCAGGGCCATACGGAGTGATGAACTGCCCAAAAGCATTCAAGTTCAGGCCCACCTGATCGGAATTGATTAAATTACCATCGCGGTCTGCCCATTTTCGGACAGAACCCAACGCATCGTGCAGCAACCAGCGCGAGTCATTGGCGCTATCAATGCGCAGAATACGGTTGGGGGATAACAGAAAAAAAATATCACGAGTGCCAGCAGTGACATTTTCAATACCTAACAACTCATAAGCGTCATAGACGAAACGGTAAGTTTCCTCGCGGCTGGTGATTTCCTGAATGCGCCCCAGCGGATTATAGGTGATGGTGGTGTTCACCACATCGCCGTTATCGTTCGTGCCCTGCACCGAGGTCAGCCGGTCACTGGCATCATAGGTATAGGTTAATTGGTCGCCGTCCTGATAGTGCATTGTTACCAGATTGCCGCTGTTATCGTACTGGTAGCTCACATCGGCGGTGGGCTGCTGGGTCAAACCCAACAGCAGCGGAAACACCGTCAGCAGTCCCAGCAGACGGCGCTGCCGCCACCAATAACGGCGCAACCGGACTCCCGAACCCAGCAGAACCACCCCCACCAGCAGCGCCAACCGCTGGTCTGGCACAAATTCTACATTACGGAATTCCGAGACCAACTGATTCTTATGATTGTAAGTAAAGAGGGTGCGGTTCGGATTAGTTTGCGCTAACTGCAATACCTGCTCAACCCGATTACCACTGTTATCATAAGCATAGGTTACGCCATAGGTGGTCAGATTTATGGGATTCAACCAGCGTTCGCTGATAACCTGATGCGCAATATCGTAACTATACAAGACATCCCAGGCATCGCCGCGTGTAATGCGGGTAATGTTGCCAACGGCATCATAGATATAGGAGAAACGATCTAACCGTTCTCCGGCCTGATTCATGTGCTGGACACTGCGAATCCGTCCGTTGGCATCATAGTCATAAGTGGTGACTAATCCATTGGCGCGTGTTATCGTCGTCAGCCAACCATTGAGATTGTACGCCAGATCAATTTTTTCGCCGTCTTTGGTAACAGAAATCAGCCGGTACAGGCTGTCGTAACGGTACTCATACTTACCAAATACGCCCGCATCCCGGCTGAGTAAATTACCAACCGCGTCATAGG
>DATALK010000465.1:0-3275 GCA_036261085.1 Phototrophicaceae bacterium
AGAATAAATGGCACGCTAAAAAATGCCGCCGACTGAATGAGCTGCGCCAGCCACCCGCCGGTTGACAGGGGGGAAATCAGATCAACCTGCACCATTACCGCGTTCCCGGCTAACCAGGAATTAACCAGGGTGTCGTTATCGGCATTATAAATTGCCAGACGCAGGGCTTCGAGATGGGCCTGACGCTCCGGTGACGGCAGTCGATAGTTGCTCAGGCCAAAGCGGAGCTGGGTTTCCTGGTCGTCTACCAGCAGCAGAATGACACGATCACAGTGAACATAACTGAGGGTAGCGGCGACCATTTCTTTAAGAAAGATGTCAAAATCCAGAACGGCAGCCACCAACCGGGACAGAACCGTGTTGAGCGCCGTAACCTGTTCCAGTTGGGCGCTGAGACTGGCATAAGGGGACGGATTGGAGTCTGGGTGATTTTCAGGCATGATGTTTTTATCGCAAAAATTTGTTCATCCACATTCCTGATTATATCCCCTATAGCTTTGTTGCCACATAGGAGGTTTATAATGGGGGTGTCCACTTGGCTGGAATTGTGTGCCGGTTGCTTACCAGGGACTCGCGTTCTATAATGCGAGTAATATCAGGTCACTGCCGGGTTGGAGGAATTATGGACTTTAAAGATGCGGCTGCCCGTTTGCGCTCCAAAAAGGACCAACATGAGGAAGGGATGCAGCCCAAAGAACCCGACTTTAACGAGTCGTACCAGGTACGGGGGAAGATGATCGGGGTCTTGCTGCGTGACGCGCGGTTGCACGCTGCCCGCAGTCTTGAGGAATGCGCATTTTTGTTAAAAGTCACCCCGGCAGAGGTGGAAGCCTGGGAATTTGGCGAACGAGTCCCCAGCCTGCCCCAACTGGAACTGATGGCTTATTACCTGGGGGTGCCGATCAGCCACTTCTGGGGAACGAATACGCTGGAAGCCACACAGGGGCGGCATATTGATATTCAAACCGAGTACATGGCGCTGCGAGATCGCATGGTGGGCGCCCTGCTGCGGCAGGCGCGAGAAGAACAGCAGCTCTCGCTGGAAGAAGTCAGCCAGACATGCGCGGTTTCACTGGAAAATCTGAACCGTTATGAAGCGGGCGAAGTTCCCGTACCCATGCACGAATTGAGCGTCATGGCCGGGATGTTGAAAAAAAATCTCAGTTACTTTTTGGAAAGCAGCGGCCATATTGGTAACTGGCTGGCAATTCGGGAAGAGTGGAAACATTTTACCAACCTGCCGGAAGATTTACGCCAATTTGCGGCCAAGCCGATTAATATTGGTTTTATCGAAATCGCTTTGATGTTAAGCCAGATGCCTGCCGATAAACTCCGGCGGGTCGGCGAAAGTGTGCTTGACATCACTCGTTAATGGACCCGGAGGGGGTAATATGACCAGTGCGCAGGAATTACAGGAACGTGGCGTGAAGCTGTTTCAACAGCGCGATTTTGAGGCCGCCGCGCAGCAGTTTCAGCAGGCGCAGAGTGTTTATGAAGCGGAGGGCCACCGGGATTTGGCCGCCGAGATGCTGACCAATATCGGGTTGGTGCATCGGACCTTAGGCGAAAATCAGCAGGCGTTGGAGGCGATGCAGTCCGCGCTGGCGGTTTTTCAGGAGTTGAATGATACGCTGCGAACCGCCAAAGTGCTGGGCAATATGGGCGGCGTTTATGTTGAGCTGAATGACCACGAACAGGCGTATAACTGCTACCGGCAGGCTGCCGATATTTTTGAGGCGGTGGGTGAAAAGAAACTCTACGGCGAAACCTTAATCGCCATTGGTTCGCTGCAAATTGACGAGCGCAAGCTGATGGATGGCGCGGCTACATATGAAGTCGGGCTGGAAAATCTGGATGAACTCTCGCCCCGGCAGAAAATGTTAAAAGGGCTGCTGGGCATTCGTAATAAGTTAACAGGCACCGACAAATAAGGTAAGATGTTCTGTTGGATCAGCCTTTACAACCTCTGATTACCCGCCAGCGGCTTGGTCTGCTGGCGGCCTTGTTCACTTTGCTGGCCGGAATTTATTTGCTGACCTACAGCGGGCGCATCGAAAGCGGCGATACCTTATCGCTTTTTGATGCGGCCACCAGCTTATATTATTACGGTGATGATCTGTTTGACCAGTCCGTTGCGGTGAATATGCCGCCATCGGGCGCAGATAACCGACTGTATCCCTTGACAAGTATCGAAGTTGAGCCGCTGCATGATTTGCTGGCCCTCGGCCTGATTAATGTGGCTGACCGGCTGCCGGGAGTTGGGCTGGTGCATACGGTCTGGTTGCTCAATATTTTTTTGAGCGCCGCCGCCGTCGGAACCCTATTTGTGTACGCGCTGGCTCTGGGTTACAGCGAAATCACCGGCGTCCTGGCCGCGCTGATTTTCGGATTAGCGACCATCCTCTGGCCGTATAGCAAAACTTTTTTTCGGGAACCCCTGGCGCTGTGGCTGACATTATTAGCCGCGCTGATGCTGGAACGTTGGCGAACGCGGCGCTACCGTTCGGTGCCACTGTTGATCGGGAGTGGGCTGGCGTTGGGCGGGGCTTTCTTCAGCAAAGAAGCGGTGGTTTTTGCCATCCCCTCCCTGATCCTGATTGCCTTACCAACCTTACCGGTGCTGCCACACTGGCTGCGGCGGTTGGAGCGGTGGGCGTTGCGGTTGGTCCTGTTGGGCGTGGCGCTTTTTATTGTGACCAGCATCTTTGCTCAAGGGATTGATTTTGCGCCAATGTATGTGTTTTTAGCGCGTCTGTCGGGTCAGCGATGGTGGCATATTGCCCGAATGCATAGTGCGCTGCATAGTTATCTGCTCAGCCCGGGGGGCAGCATTTGGGGTACATCCCCGGTGGTGCTGTTGGCGCTGCCCGGAATGTGGCGGCTGTACCGGAGTGGCCGGACACGTTACTTATGGGTTCCGCTCTTGATGCTGCTGGCTTTTGCCGGTGGCTACACCTATTTACGGGGGATTCACTGGTTTGGCGGGTTGTCGTGGCCGCCGCGTTTTCTGATGCCCGTCGTGCCGTTTTTGCTGTTAGCCGCCCTGCCGGTGCTGGAGCGTCTCACGCGGAAACCCTGGCCCAAGGGGTGGATGGCGGGCGGAGTACTGCTGATTGGGTACAGCGTGTGGGTTCAACTGAGCGGTGTGACCTTGCCCTGGGGCGCATATACCGCCGCATTGCCCACCGAGGCAAACGGCCTGAGTGAGTGGGGCGGTGGGCTGAACGTCGTGCAGTATTTCCGGTGGTTTGTCATTCCGGGATTGTGGTCACAAA
>DATALK010000202.1:0-1640 GCA_036261085.1 Phototrophicaceae bacterium
CGTCGCCAGCGGGTCGCCAGAAGCCTGCATCAGTAAAAACAAAATAACGCTGATTAAAAACAGCAGCGGAATCGCCTGCAACAAACGGCGGAGAATGTATTTGCTCATGGTTCGTTCACAAAATAAAGTAGGGGCGGTTTACACACCGCCCCTACAGTCTTCAATCCGACAACAACTTACCCGGCCAATTCCCAGTTGACAATGTCAAAGAAGGGCGTAATCCCGTTCGAGCGGATATTCTGCAAGCGGCCACTGAACGCCCACAGATCGGCATCGTACCAGGTGCTGACCCAGACATACTGGTCATAGAGCGCCTTATCAATTTCGTGCCAGATGGCGACACGGGCATCAAAATCGGTGGTCACGCGCTGCTGTTCAAACAGCTTATCCAGTTCGGGGTCGCAGAAGTAGCCAAAATTATTACCCGAGGGATTTTCATCGCTCGGAATATCACTGCACTGGAAGCGCACGGTATCCGGGTCCGGGAAATTCGGATTCGATGACCAAGTGGCAATGTCGTAACTGCCAGTGGCTACCGGGCCGCCTTCGGCGTAACCGTTAAAGAACACATTGGATTCGTAATTTTCGATGATGACGCCCACGCCAATGTCCGCAAACCACTGCTGCGCCAAGGCCTGCATATCCTGGCGAATCTGGCGCGTCGTGGCGGCAAAGCGCAGTTCCAGTTTCGTGCCGTCTTTGTCGCGGAGGCCGTCGCCGTCACTGTCCACCCACCCCGCCGCGTCAAGCAGCGCTTTGGCCTGTTCGGGGTCAAACGGCACGGGTTCCAATTCGGGATTCGCGTAAGGAGTCTGTTCCCAATAGCTGGCCCCAGGAGGCAGCACACCGTAGTTCAGGTCACTGGAAATCGAGAAGCGATCAAACGCCAGCGCAATGGCCTTGCGCACATTCACATCCTGGAGCGCCGGATGGCCGCGTTCGGGGCTGACGTTAAAGAACAGCCCTTCGTTATAACCAGAGGCCACTAGCCGCACATCCAAACCGGCATCCGTGAGCGACTGGGCATCACTGGCGGGGAAAAACGTGCCCACATCGGAGTCACCGGCCAGCAGGCTGGCGACATACGCCTGATCGTCGGGGATAAACGTCACCACAACGGTATCAATTTTGGGCACACCCAGAACAAAGTTCGGGTTGGCGGTGAAACGCATGTAATTCCCGGCGCTGTATTCGGCCAGGACATACGGGCCGCTGGAAACAGTCGGCTGGCGGTTGAAATCCGCGCCATCCAACGTCCCGGCTTCTTCAAAAATTGGGCGCAGAATGTGTTCCGGCAGCACCTTGAAATTGAGCGTTCCGACCCAGGGCGCATAGGGTTCAGCAAACTTAATCACGAAGGTCAGCGGATCGGGCGCTTCCACGCTCTCAAATTGGTCAAAAGGGTCCTGCCGCAGCGGGATATTCTGGTCGGACAGGGCCATATCGTAGGTGAATTTGAAGTCCGCCGAATCCAGCGGATCGCCATCCGACCACACTAAACCCTCTTTCAGTTTAAAGGTGAAGGTCGTGCCGTCTTCGCTGATGCCACCATTCGCCTGGCTGGGCATTTCCGTGATCAAAACCGGCACGGGATTGTAATCCTCGTCATAGTCCCACGCGGCGGCAAAAATCAGGCCGTT
>DATALK010000203.1:0-23130 GCA_036261085.1 Phototrophicaceae bacterium
AATCTATAATCAGAGTGTGAAATGTTCCACAAACTGTATTGGGAATTTACGCAGGAAATCGTTTTAATGTTGATCGAAACTTATCCCGATATGGATTTGGACACGATAGGTCTGGAGCAGTTATATCAGTATATCGTCACCCTCCCTGATTTCGCCGACGACCCAACGTTAGCCAACGACGGCATCCTCAACGAGATTTTGCGGGAGTGGTATGAGGAGGTCAATTCTTAATGGATAATTTAGAGCTGCGCGAGTTACATAGCACTGAATTTCCGCTGCCCAACGAAATCCAGGCGAACGTGGCGATCACCAGCCTGAGCCAGCTTTACAACTGGAGCCGCCGGTCATCCATGTGGCCGCTGCTGTTTGGGCTGGCCTGCTGTGCGATTGAGATGATTGCCACCGCTGCGTCCCGCTATGATCTGTCGCGCTTTGGCATGGAGGTCATGCGTGCCAGCCCGCGCCAGTCCGACCTGATGATTATTTCTGGCACGGTCACCAAAAAGATGGTCGTACCAATTGTTCGCCTCTACAACCAGATGCCCGAACCCAAATACATCCTGGCGATGGGCGCCTGTGCCAGCGGCGGCGGCCCGTTTAAAGAAGGGTATAATGTCGTCTCCGGCATTGACCAGTATTTGCCGGTAGATGTCTACGTCCCCGGCTGTCCCCCCACCCCGCAGGCGCTCCTGTATGGTTTGATCGCCTTACAGAAGAAAATTGACGGGCAATCGCTGGCAAATTACGATGAAGTTCCCTGGTACGGGGTCGGGCCATCGGAAGCGACCCCCATCCCGATCCTGGGGCCGGACATCATTGACCCGCGCCAGATGGATTTAATTCGTCGCCAAGCCGAGCTGGCCGCCGCCGGGCAGCCCTATGGCAAACGCGAACTACCGGTAGCGGTTAAAATCGCCCCGGCGTCCAAAGCAGCTAAACCGGTGGTAGCGCCCACGATTACGCCAGCAGCTATCACTACTGATGACCCCGAAAAAGCCGAGCGGCTGGCAAAACGGGAGGCCGCCTTAGCCCGCAAACGCGCGGCGCAAGGTGGTGAAGGCGCGGTAGCCGAACCGGTGGCCGCAACACCGGAACCCGCCGTTGTCACTGAAACGACAGTCGCGGCTCCCGCCAGCGAAGGCCAGCCAGTCAAGTTTGACAAACAAGCGATGCTGGAACGCATCCGGCAGCGCAAGGGTCAGAAGGGATCGTAAGTCATGGTGGATTATCCAATTATTGAAGCGTCTGATGTTAATGCTGCTGTTAGTGTTCTGAAACAGAAATTCCCGGATGGGATTCGGGAAGATACCCGCCCCGGCTACAGCGGCCTGATTGTGGACAAAAACCGGCTGGTCGAAGTCGCCGCCATCCTGCGTGATGAACTCGGCTTTGATTATCTTTCCAGCGCCACCGCCGTAGATTATCTGGGCATTTCTGACCACATGGAAATGGTCTATCACGCTTATCGTACCGCTGGCGGCCCGGCGCTGGTCTTTAAAGCGCAGACGGCCCGCGATAACCCGGAAATTCCGTCCTTAATTGACATCTGGCCGGGCGCGGATTTTCAGGAACGGGAAGCCTTTGATCTTTACGGCATTAAATTTCCCGGCCATCCCAATCTTAAACGCATTCTCCTGTGGGAAGGCTTTAACGGCTACCCCATGCGTAAGGATTGGAAAGAAGCCTACTACGAGGAAGACCACAAGCCGTTTGAAAGTCGCTGGCCGGGTGGCTGGGTGAACCGCGCCGAAGAACGCAACGTTTACGGCAAAAACGTGTCTTACCCGGTGGACTTCGACCTCAGCCAACTCACCGATACCTCCGAAGAAGCGCTCTATCGGGAACTCGGTTTGGGCGTCAGCGTTCAGGAATTAGACGGTGACGATGTGCTGAAGACAGACCGGTTAGTCGTGAACATGGGGCCACATCACCCCAGCACACACGGCGTCTTCCGTATGATTGTCAGCCTCAATGGGGAAACGATTGAGGCGCTGGAACCGGTGATGGGCTACCTGCACCGCAACCACGAAAAAATTGGCGAACGGAACACCTTCCTGCACAACATGCCGTTCACGGATCGGCTGGATTACATCAGCAGCATGGGCAACAACCTGGGTTACGCCCTGGCCGTTGAACAACTGCTGGCAAACGGTTCACGTTACCAGCCCCCCACCTACCGCGCTGAAGTGATCCGCGTGTTGATGACCGAACTCACCCGGATCGTAAACCACTATTGGGCCATCGGCTTTTTGCTGAATGACCTGGGGGCGTTTTTCACCCCGGCGCTGTATGCCATCGCCGAACGCGAGAAAATTCTCGACTTCTTTGAAGCGACAGCGGGCAGCCGCATGATGTGTAATTACATGCGGTTTGGCGGCGTCTTTAAGGATTTGCCGGAACGCCTTCATAGTGTTGCCGCCAGAGTCAATGACATGGTGCGCGACTACAACACCATGGATTACCTGACTGAACTCATTAACGAACGCATTCCGCGCTCAATTGATGAACTGGACACGTACCTGAGCGACAGCGAAATTATCAAGGCCCGCACGGTGGGCGTTGGTTATCTGCCGCCGGACATGGCCGTCGCGTATAGCTGCGCTGGCCCCCTGCTCCGCGCCAGCGGTGTACCGTATGATGTCCGCCGCGCCGACCCATATAGTATCTATCCCGAACTCGATTTCGACGTGGCCGTCCGTTATAACGGCGACATTTATGACCGTTATATCATTCGTCTGGATGAAATGCGCGAAAGTGTGCGGATTCTGAAACAACTCCTACCGCGCCTGGAACGCACCACCGGCGAAGCGATTTTTGCCGGAAACAAACAGCACACACCGCGTGTGCCGCTGGGTGAATCCTACGGGCGCGTTGAAAACCCCAAAGGCGAACTCGGTTTTTATGTTGTCTCCGCTGGTGATGAAAAAGGCCCGCAAAATCCCTGGCGCTATCATGTCCGCGCGCCCAGTTTCATCAACCTGACCGCGTTAGGGCCAATGTGTGTCGGTCATAAGGTGGCCGATGTCGTAGCGATTTTGGGCAGTATTGACATTGTATTGGGTGAGACGGATCGGTAGCAGCATTCATCCGCCGGGGATGATAGCTTAGGCCCCGGCAGAATAGAGAGATAATCTATGTATGGTCAAGGTATTCTGAAAGGTCTGTTTGTCACCTTCAAACATTTCTTCGGTACGTACTGGGATGACCTCCGTTATGCCGGGCGGAAATATTTCCGGCAGGACAATTTTGCGGTGCGCCAGGGTTTGCGGGCGCAGGGCGCGTTTACTGTCCAGTATCCCGACGAAAAAATCGCCGTGCCGGAACGGTTTCGCTTTACGCCATTCCTGGTCGTTAACGATGCTGACCATCCCGAAGCTCCCGGCGAAGACTGGTGTACAAGCTGCGGCATTTGCGCCAAAGTCTGCCCGCCGCAGTGCATCTGGATTGTGCGCGGCGCCGACCCCGTCAGTGGCCGCCCCATTCCGCAGCCGGATGCCTTCTTTATTGATACGGACATCTGCATGAACTGCGGTTTTTGCGCGGAATTCTGCCCATTTGACGCCATTAAGATGGATCATGACTACGAGATGGCGGGTTATGACCGCACGCGCAACCACATCCATGACAAAAATCGGCTGTCTAAACCCTTGAGCTATTGGAAAACCATCGCGCCAACAACCGCTTTAGAAGAAGCGGTATCGCGCGGCGGCTGGGAACACCCCGACATCATTAAAACGATGAAAAAAGCGGGCAAAACACCAGTCACGCCAACGGTTGATAATATGTTTGCCCAACCCATGACGGATGCGCAGGAAATCGCGGCAGCGACCAAACAGGCGGAAGTCACCGGAGCCGTCGCCACTCAGGATATCCTGCCCGAAGATGCGGAAAAAGCCGCGCGGCTGGCAAAACGTGAGGCCGCCCTCGCCCGCAAACGCGCTGCCGAACAAGGCGCACCAGCAGCGCCAACTATTGTTGCCGAAGTCGCCCCCGCTGCGCAGTCAACCAACGCCGCCGAAGTTGTGGATACACAAGTCAGCGCCGAAAAGCCGAAATTCGACAAACAGGCCATGCTGGAAAAAATCCGCCAGAAGAAGGCGAAATAGAGGCTAACAGAACGCGATCAACACCAGGGGCGAACATACGCCCCTGGTGTTTTATGGCTGCCGCCCAACTTAACCCTCATAGTTTTACCTGTTATTCGCGCTCATTCTATGTAAAAATACGCCAGCCTGAAGGCAGAGAAACAGCCTCAAGTGACAAAAGTCACGGCGAATATTTCTAATCCAGGTTATAATAATTCTACAAACGCTGTCAGACTAAGGGGTTATCTCAGCCTGACACCGCCGTTAGAACCACAGGAGTTTTCATGAGTGATTTACGTGAATCCGTGATGCGGGCTTTAAGCACCGTCATTGAACCGGAACTACATCGGGATATTGTCAGTCTGAATATGGTAAAGAACCTGACCATCGAAGGGGATGCTGCTAAATTCACCATCGTTCTGACCACCCCCGCCTGCCCACTCAAAGATGTTTTTATCAAATCCTGCCAGCAGGCCGTGATCGGCCATGTGCCCGGAATTAGCCGATTGGAGATCAGTTGGGACGCGCAAGTCCCCACCGACCAACGGCTAGTTGGCCGTCTGGAAGTCCCCATGCGGAGCATTATCGCGGTTGCCAGCGGTAAAGGCGGGGTAGGCAAAAGCACCGTTTCCACCAATTTAGCTGTTGCTTTAGCCGAGGCCGGAGCCAGAGTGGGCCTGATTGATGGCGACATTCTGAATCCCAATGTACCGCAGATGACCGGCTTGGGACACGGACGCCCCAAAGTTGAAAACGGGCTGATGATTCCATTGGAAGCCTATGGCGTCAAAGTCATGAGTACCGGCTTCCTCACCGATCCCAGCAAACCCCTGATTCTGCGCGGCCCCATGCTTCACGGCGCGATTCGCCAGCTCTTTACCGATGTTAATTGGGGCCAACTCGATTATATGATTGTTGATCTGCCGCCCGGAACCGGTGACGCGCCGCTGTCGCTGGCGCAGTCCTTCCCGCTGACCGGCGCGGTCATTGTGACGCAACCGCAGGAAGTTGCCGTTTCGGACGCGCTCCGCAGCATTGCCATGTTTGAAACGCTGAATGTGCCGATCATTGGCATCGTGGAAAATATGACCGGGGATTTCTTCGGCGAAGGCGGCGGTGAACAACTGGCGCAAACGCGCAATGTCCCCTTCCTGGGGCGTATCCCACTGAATGCGGAAGTTCGCAAAGGTGGCGACTATGGCCGTCCCATTGTGGTCACTGAACCGGATAATCCAGCAGGGCAAGCGTTCCAGACTCTAGCCCAAACCACTGCCGCGCGTATTAGTGTTCTCATGCTGCAAAACAGCGATGTCATTCCGCTGAACGTTATCGGCTAACCACTCATCACGGGGACACGTCCCGGCGTGTCCCCGGCCTCAATCATCCAGCCCTAACACTTTAATACTGTCACTGCTGCCAACCGGATTGTATCGCCCAATCAACAGCCAGAAAAAGAAATTCAGCACCAGGGCCAGGATAAAGCCGATCAGGGCTTCCCAGAGATGCTGCTGGGCATTGGCATAATGAATAATAATCCCCACCACCGGCAGCAGCAGGATAAAAACGACCCGCCGCCGCTTCGCTTCCGCCCGCTGCACCAGCAGCAGCAGCAGCCCCAAAGTCAAGGTCAGCAAAACTAACGTTCCAGTATCCATAATTGTCTAAAACCTTTGTCGCAAAGCATAGGCAAGAAATTGTAACCCCAATCTGACAAAAAATTTACTTACACTTCCCATCTCCCCGCCATTCTTGTTATGATATACTGAGGTTAACTCCTTCAACGGCAAAGAGATTTGTGTAATGAACATCAATGTATCCGAACGCGATCATGTTACTTTAATTGAAGCCAGTGGCCGGATTGATAGTATGAATGCCCATCAGCTCGGCGAAGCGCTCTCCCACGAAATTGACGGAGGCCACAGCCAGATCGTGCTGGACCTCGCTAATGTTGACTTTATGAGCAGCGCCGGACTGCGTGAAATTGTCGCCGCATTAAAAAAAGTGCGGGCCAGCGGTGATTTACGGCTCGCGCGGCCATCCCCCCGCGTCCAGGAAGTGCTGGAAATGGCCGGTTTGGACACAATTTTCCAGATTTTCCCCTCCCAGGTCGAGGCGGTTGGCAGTTATTAAAGATGCCGCGCACTCGGTAAAGGGGGAGTGTGAATGTGAGCGAAAGCCATTTACGAATCGTGGCCGTTCCGGCGCAAGTGCCGATTGCTTGCGATTTTGTGGCGGCGGCGGCGGTGACTGCCGGGTTAGATGATAACGGTGTGTATCATTGCCAGTTAGCCGTAGATGAAGCCTGCACCAACATCATTGAACATGGCTATCAGATGCGCGGCGAAAATCAGGTCATTGACATCATCTGCCAGACTGAAATCCGGCAGTTTATCATTTCAATTTTAGATGACGGCCCGGCGTTTAATCCGCTGCGACAATCTACGCCAGACCCCACCACCCCGCTCGAACAACGCAGCAGCGGCGGTTGGGGCATTCACTTTATCCGGCAGTTTATGGACGATGTGCAGTATTTTCACCACAATCAGCGCAACTGCCTGGTGCTGGTTAAACGCCTGCAATAAAAGTTATGGCGGAGTTGGCGTCCCCCGCCAGCCGTTGATGTTGTTTAAATCCAGTTGATCCTGCGGCGGCAGAAATTTGGCGCATTCCTGCGCGGTATCGGGAATATCAGTACGCGCGGTAATCAATGGCTCATCCGGGTTAAAATAATTCCAGGCCGCCCGCGAGATGCCTTCCACCAGCGGCCATAACCGCGTGTAATCCTGAAAATCAGTTTTCTCCCATAGGTACACAGCAATCACATAATCCCGCCCGTTGGGTGAAAACACAATTCCCGCATCCCCGGTTGAGTCACTCACCCAACCATTTTTGTGCGAAATTCGCGTTCCCGCCGGGATACCACCTTGTAACAAACGCAGCAAATCGTTCGCACTCATTAGTTCCAACATCTGGCGGCATTCCGTCTGGTTATATTCCCCTTCAGGAAAAGCTGCGATCAGGCCAGAGCCATATTTCGCGCAATCATAGATCAGGTTAAACAGTGTCCCCATATCCTCGGCGGTAGTCTGATTATACGGGTCGGGACTGGTGCTATAGCTGGCATTCGGCGACGTTTGCGGCGCGGAAATCGAGCCAAGCTGCTGGCCCGCAATGCCCAAATCGTAGGGCGCGGTGATATAGGTATTGCGCGCGCCCAAATATTGGGCATTATTAGTCACATCGCCAATCCCGGCAAAAATATCGGCCTGACCGGATACCCGCTCCCCAATAATCTGCATCAACAAATTGGAGGACGAGTTATTGCTGCATAACAGCGAATTTGCCATCAACCAGGCTTCATCGCTGGGTACAGAAAACCACAAATGGCGGAAATAGTCTATCAGAATGGCAACCTTCATGGTGCTGGCCGCCGAAAAAGCCACATCCCCCAGAATATTCACTTCCTCGCCGGTGACTAAATCCAGAATAAAGACCGAAGCCACCGTTGTCTGCCCATCATAGATAAAACCTTCAGTGTTGAGGTAGGCAATTATCATGTCGCGCAGAGTATCAATATTGCCCACGTTCGCGCTGGAACCCGTTACCGGCAGATTCACCGAACGGTTGTCCGGGCTGAATAACGCGGCTTCCACCACCGGCAGCGCCGATTGAAGATTCAACACATAACCTTCTGAACCGGCGCGCGTGGTTAACGTCTCCAGGTTATAACCCGCATCGCCGGAAGGCCGGTCATACCGGGCCGCCACATCCCGTAAAAACTGCTCCAGCAAGCCGCGTTGATAATCGGCGGCCAGCGGCACCGCTACTGTTTCCTGCGACTGCCGACCAATCAGGTAATTCACAAACTGAGACCAGAATCCGGCTTCAACATCCCCTGCCGCCTGAGCTGCGGCCAGCATCGTCTCGCGGTTCGTGCGGAAACCCACCGCTGCCGGATCCAACGCTATCGGACTGCCCGCATAATAGAGAATGACCGGTTGGCTGTAAGCTCGTTCGAGAAGCGCGACAGCGTCTGTCGGTAGCAAACCGCCAACGGGAATACCGGCAATGGTCACATCGGGTGGCAGCCGCTCTTGTTCCTGGCTAAACTGCACCAGTTCCAGAACAAACAACCCGATAGCGACCAAAAGCATCATAACCGAAATCAACTGCACCACCGGCAGAGACCGGCGGCGGCGTTTTGTGCCTAAACCAGATACACTCATAGTTCTACACTGGAATTCATCATCGTTAAGGCTTGTTGGATGGCGTGCTGGTGAAAAGGAAATAACTTCGGCAGGTCGTGAAGATCCCACCAGTCATAAGCCAACAGTTCTTGGCTCAACCGACCAATCGGGCCACGCGCCTGGCACAGGTACGCAAAATCCAGGTGGTTGCCGTAGCCCATGTCCGCTACCAGCAGCGCCCCAACTTCGACGGTCAGGCTCAATTCCTCGGACAGCTCCCGCCGGACGGTGTCCGCCGGGCTTTCATGACGATCTACCCAACCCCCTGGCAGGCCCCAGGGCGCATAGGGATGAAACACATGCTCCACTAACAACACTTGCCCTTGAGCATTAAAAACCACCCCAACGGCCCCAGCCGAAAATTTCGGCTGCCGAATGCGCCATAAAATGCGCGCCAGATTCACAATCCAGGGTGCTTTTTGCAAAAATGCAGCCACTTGACGCATGTTCATTGATAACCAGCCCATTAACAAACCAGGGGCAAAACAGATGCACCCAACGAGTAGTTTAACGGAGTCGTTTCAGAACGTCAATGTTATCCGAAGTTTGGATAACCCAACCACCGGAAGCAGCTTTGTTCGAATATGCTATACTTAATGATATTCGCCACCGTTGAGTGCCTTCAGGTTTAAAGCCTTGTTTCAAACACCGGTTGATTTTCTCAACATCTTTGTCCGGCCCCCAGGCGATCTACTTTACTTCCTGGCAATTGTCGCCATCTGTCTGGCAAGCCTGCTGATGGCGCTAGGGGAACGCCTGCGTAATCCTGAAAATCGAGTCTCCCAGCGTTATACCCTAGCAACTATTGGCGCGGTGCTGGCCTGGGTGGTCATCATGGTGGGCGCATTGTACGCCATCCTCAACAATCAGGATGCGTCCGATATTCTGCTGCCACTCGAACGCGCCGCCAATGTCGCCGTCATTCTCCTGATCGGGTGGGCCTTCCTGACCGCCGATCATAACCGTTGGGGCCGCATTCCGAATATTATCCTGCTGCTGTTACTGCTGGTAATGGTTGTCGGTTACGTCATGACCGGCAGTGCATGGCCGTCCCTGTCGCCATACAGTGATTTTAACCTGAGTGGGTACGGGCTGGCCTGGACATTCATCCCGGCGCTGCTGGCCGCCGTCGGTATTATTTTACTGCTGGCTTACTTTAGATTTATTACTGATGCTCCGTTAAAGCTGGTTTTCTTTTCGATTCTCCTGCTTGGTTACAGTGCGACCCTGATCCAAATCACACAAGGCCGCTTGATTGGCAATGACACGGGTTTAATGCGGCTGGCTTTTTTGGCAGCACTGCCGATTCTTCCAGCCATTATCTACCGGATGGTCATTTATAACTTACAAAGTGAGCTGGTTTACCAATCCCGTGCCCTGTCACAGCCGGTTATGGTAGCACCTGCCGTTGAAGCCCTCCAGGTAGTGGCAGCTCCAGCAGAAGCCCTCATTTCGCCGAGCGCTGGCCCCGGCCCAGCGCTCTCCCCCGTCCAGCGCGATTCTGTCCAGTTGCTCAAAACACTCGGCCTCATTCTGGAAGAAGCCAATCCCACCGAAATTCCGCAACGGATTGTTTCGGCTGGACTGGAAATGTTAAAAGCCGATGTTGGCGCGCTGCTGACCTTCCAGGACGCTAATTACGCCGACATCATAGCCGCGTACCATCGCACGGAACAACGTCCGTTAAGTGGCGTGGCCCTCAATCTGGATAATCAACCCACCTTAGTCAACGCGGTGGAGCGGCGGTTGCAGCGCCCGCTGTTTGTGGATCGCAACACCGAAGAACTGAAAGACCTCTACAATCGTCTGGATGTGAATAAAATCGGGCCAACTTACTTCCAACCCTTGATGAGTGGCAAAGAACTCGTGGCGGTGCTGGCGGTGGGCCTGCCGGAGAGTGACCGCGAGTTAAGCGACAACGAACGCGAACTGCTAAAGGGCATTGGCATCATCGCCGGGAATTTGTTGTCACTCAGTTTTGCGGCGCGCGATGCGCGGGTAAAAGCCGAAGAGCGGGCCATTGAAGCCCTGGTAAAAGGCGTACCCCTTGATCGGGTAGAAGACATGGATGTCCTGTCCGCCCGCCAGGAGATGCAGGCGAACTTACAGCTTTCCCGCGAACAGGTCAAAGAACTCAGCCGCCAGGTCATGGAAATGAAGGTCGAGCTAGACCGCGAACGTTCGCGGGTTTCATCGCTCCTGGGTGACACGGAAGAAGGACTATCTATCTCCCAACGGGTCCTGGTGTTAAATGACGAACAGCAGCGCTTACGGGAGGAACGCGATCACCTGGGCGCGCGGCTGCGCGAGGCCGAAACCGCCCTGGCCGGAGCCACTTCCACCAATAACGAAGGTATCTTGCGAACGATAGTGGAAGTGCTGCGCCGCGAAAAAGACGAACTCTCCGCCCAACGTGACCGCCTCCAGGTGCAGCTTGACGAACTCCGACAGGATGAGCAAGCCGCGCCGCCACAAATGATGCAGGACATCGTTGAGCGTATGAGTCAGGAAAAAGCCCACCTGGAAATTGAGCGCGGCCAGCTTGAGAACAGCCTCAAAGACATTGAAAAGCAGCTTAAAGCGTTGGGCATTGAAAACGGCCCGGCGGGGTTAGTTCAGGTTGTCAGCCAGTTGACCGAACAACGGGTGACATTACAAACGCGCCTGGAAGTCCTGACGCTGGAGCGCGATGCTCTGCTGAACGAACGCAAGCAGCTTGATGACCGAATTGCTCAGGAAAACGAGCGCGAAGCCCGGATTGACACCCTGCAAAACGAGATCAAACATCTGGCGGCGGACCGCGAAGCGGCACTTAAACACCGTGACCAATTGCGTATCGAGCGCGATGAATTCGCAGCCAAGATGGAAGCCACCAAACAGCAGCGTGCGCGCCTGCTGGCGGAAGCCTCGTCTTACCAGATGGAGCTGGCGGAAGCCCACCAGGAACAGGCCAAACTCCGTGTTCAAATCCAAAAGATTGCGGATGATCGCAGTGATCTCATCAATCTGCGGGACCGACTGCTGGCGGAAAAACAAGCGCTGGAAATCGAACGTGACCAACTGCTCGCGCGCTTTGAAGGCCAACGCGAACGGTTACAGCAGGTTGGCACGGATGGCGTTGGCTCGCTCACGAAGATGATTGAAGAAGTCTCGCAGCAGCGCAACCGGCTGGAACATGACTTAAACGAAGCCCGTACCACCATCGCCGCCCTGGAAAATCAGGTCAGTGTTCTGCCGCTGCGTGGAGAGGCTGAAGCCGAGCCAGGACGCCGCAGCTATAGCCCTGATTTAATCCTGGGCATGGTGCAGGAACTCCGCACACCGATGACCTCCATCGTCGGCTATATTGACCTGCTGCTGGACGAAGCGGCGGGCATCCTGGGCGAAATGCAGCGTAAATTCTTGCAACGCATCGCCGCCAATATCTCCCGGATGACCTTCATGCTGGACGACCTGACCCGCATCGCCGCGCTGGACACAGATCACTTTACCCTCTCGCCCCAACCCATCAATGTCGTGGATATTATCGAAGAAGCGATCACCAACTCGGCGCATCAGTTCCGGGAAAAGGGTCTCACTGTTCACCTGAATTTGGATGACAGCATCCCCCAGGTGAAGGCCGATCACGACGCCGTGATTCAAGTTATCAACGAACTGCTGAACAATGCTTATCTGGCTTCGCCGCCCGACAGCCAGATTTTTATTACGGCCCACCGGCAGCCGGTCAAACTTTCCAACAGCCAAAATCTGGCAACCAGCACAGACTGCCTACTGGTCGCCATTGAAGACCGGGGCGGCGGCATTAGCCCGGAAGAACTCCCGCGGGTTTTCGCCCGCAAATATAAAGCGGAAAACCCGCTGGTGATTGGGTTGGGGGATACTGGCGTCGGCCTATCCATTGCCAAAACGCTGGCCGAAGCGCACGGCGGCGGATTATGGCTGGAAACGCACGAAAATATTGGCAGCATTTTTTACTTTGCGCTGCCGATGACGCCCGTCCTGGAAACTGAAGGATAAGCCATGCGACGTGACCTCGAAAACGAAGTGATAGTGGCTATCGTGGCCGTTGGGGTACTGGCTTTTGTGGTCATGTTTGCCATTATCCTCTCACTTTCTGAGGCGAATCCGGCAGGGCCAACCAGCACCGAAGCAGCCCAGAAAGCCACTGAAACCCCCATCTCCACCGCCAGTATTCCGGCCACAACCGGCAGCAACACCGCCGTACCGGTTACAACAGCAGGCCCAACCGAGGTTGTCCCGTCGGCAACACCCCGCCGTCCGACATTGACTCTGGCACCAACCAGCACCCGGACGCAACCGCCAACCAAGCCCCCAATGCGAACACCCATCCCAACGGCGACAGCCACCGATACGCCAACAAAAACTTTCACGCCATCACCGACGCCAACACGCACACCGCGTCCAACGGAAACATCCGGTATCCGGCCCACGCCAACGGGCGAACTTACCGCCGCGCCGCTCATCATCAACCCAATTTGTACGCCGCAAGCCGATTGGCCGACCTATACCGTCCGTCAAGGTGAAACCTTATCCGAAATCGCCCGTGCGGTTGGCAGCAGCCTTAACCTGCTCAAAGATGCCAACTGTCTGACAGATGCCAATCAACTTTATGCTGGTCAGACGATTCTCGTGCCGCGCCTGCCCATTGTGCCCGTTTCAACCACAACCCTAGACACCAGTCTGCAAATCGAAGGCTGCACGGCCCCCAGCACCCAGATTACCAATCTCACCGCCGGGCAAATTATGAGCGGCCCTTTTACCTTGCAGGGAACCGCCTCGGTAGAAAATTTCCAGTATTACAAGATCGAAGTGCGGCCTGATTACGCCGATGTGTTTAACTTTCTCACTCGTTCCGACAAACCAGTTACCAACGGCCCCCTGGCGACCCTTGACCCGACCATTTTTGGCCCGGGCCGGCATTGGATCAAATTAACAGTTATCAGCAATATCCACCAAACACCCTGCGTTATCCCGGTGATTTTCCAATGACCTATCGCGGGTGGTAGCCAAATCGGTTACACTTGCGCCGTTTCGGAAACATCACGGAGTACTGGAATGACAAAGATACAACCCTCGCGGCGGCGGCGGTTAGGCGTTTTTTTGGCTTTTCGCTTGCTACCGGCCCTGCTGCTCATCGGAATTTTCTGGTTTGGTTATGGCGCGGTGAAAGCGATCACCCGCTATATCACAGAGCAAACGGACGCCGACCAGCGGCGCGCCGCTTACTCACAAACAGCCACCGCCATCGCGCCAACGCTGGTGACCCATACCGCAACCAATAACATACCAACCACGCCCGAGAGCAAATCCCAGGCCGGTAATTTAGTCCTGGTGGCGCAAATTCTCGTCACCAATACACCCAACGCCCCCATTATTCTGCCGCCGACCAACACCTTACCAGTGCCGACACCGACGGTAGAGCCGCCAACAGTCGCCCCAACGGCGGCAGCACCGGTGCCGCTGGCTCCAGCCGCAACACGTCCGCTGCCAACCCTGATTCCGATGAGTACGGTTGACCCGAACGATGCCGCTACCGCCCCCACCGCCATTCCAACGGCGGTTCCCACCATCGCCCGAAATGGCAATGACCTGTTTAATATCCTGTTGATGGGGACAGATGGCGAAATCACGGGCGACAATTTTGATCGTACTGATACCATGATTATCCTGTCCATCAACCGGACGACCAATACCGTTGCCATGCTCAGTTTGCCGCGCGACCTTTTTGTATATATCCCTGGCTGGACGATGCAGCGGTTGAATCTCGCCTATACGCACGGGGAAATTGGCGGTTGGACGGACGGCGGCTTTGGTCTGATCCGCGAAACCATCCTCTATAATCTGGGCATCAACGTTCACTATTATGCCCTGGTCAGTCTGAGCGGTTTCAAGCAGATTATTGACACGCTCGGCGGCGTTGACCTGGCGGTTGACTGCGCTATTCAGGATTTACCCCTGATCGAAGCGCCTCCACCCGCCGCCGCCGGGGAACCAAATGCGGACGGTCTATATACGCTGCCGGTGGGTTACTACACACTCGATGGCGGCGGCGCGCTCTGGTACGCCCGTTCCCGGCATAACAGTTCCGACTTTGATCGCGGACGACGGCAGCAGCAAGTGCTACGCGCTATCTGGCGCAAGGCGCGGGACAGTGGCCAACTGGCAAAATTCCCCGAACTCTGGAGTCAGGCCACCCAGGTGGTCAAAACGAATATTGCGTTTGAAGATATGCTCGGTTTGCTGCCGCTGGCGTTAAGTCTGGACACCAGCAGCATGGAGCAGTTCACCTTTACGCGCACCTATCACACGACCCCCTGGCAGCCACCAGATGGTTCATATGTGCAGTTACCCAACTACGAACCCATCAAAGAACTGCTCGACGATTTTTACCAACCACCGACGACCAATCAAGTCCTGGTCGAAGGCGCACAAATCCAGGTTTTTAACGGCACCGCTAACGCCAATTGGGATTATGTCGTGGCTGAACGACTGGCGTGGGATGGATTTAACGCCGTGGCGACGGGCGCGGCGGATAATACAAACTATACCGAGACAATCCTGATTGATTACACGGGCCGCTCCAAAGGCAGCCGCCTCGGCGAAATCGCAGAAGCCTTAAATGTGCGCCCCGAAAATATCCGTGTCGAACCGGACACGAATCGAAAAGCGGATTTTGCTGTTATTGTGGGAAGTAACTACAATTCTTGTACTTCCGGCGGGGTGCTGCCGGTAGAAGAAGCCACCACAGGGGGATAAAACATGTCCGTGACAAAAAAATTAGTGCTATTGCTGCCGCTTCTGCTTCTGGCACTGGCGGCCTGCGCAGCGGCGGGGGTGAGCGTTACCGACACCCCACTACCGCCCCTTACCCTGCAACCGCCGCCCAAGATTACCTTTAGCGGTGCTTGTAGTTTGACATCCGATCTGGAAGCCTGGTTGCAAACAACATCGCAGTTAGCCTCCGAATTCCTGACCCAAATGACGAATGCGGCCGCCCAGGAACGCGCTGCCATGCGCGAAACCGTCTTGACAATGGCCGCGCTACGCGACTCGGCCCATCTGATCGCTACACCGGATTGCGCGTTGGAAACGGAAATCATGTTGAGCGACGCCATGAACCAGGCCGTAGATATGTTCCAAGCCTATGTGAATGGCGATCGAGTGGATTTGGGAAACACCGTAGCGGATGTCACTGACAGGCTGGAACGGGTTATCGCCCAACAAGCCGAACTGGCACTCCAACTGGAAGCGCAGTTTAGGCAAGAGCAAGCCCAGGCCACCGCCAATCCCTAACACCATTAATAATAACCGGGGCGAGATTGCTCTTCGCCCCGGTTGATTTTTACCGCTAGAAGCAGGACTGATTTTAGTCTACCGTAGTAGGGTCAAACGCATCCCGGACGCCATCACCAATGACATACAGGCACAGCACCGTCGTGACAATCAGTAAGCCCGGAATAACCACCAGATGCACACCTTTTGTGAAGAAGGTTTGCGCATTGGTGAGCATATTTCCCCAACTGGGCGTGGGCGGCTTCACCCCGAAGCCCAGGAAACTAAGCGCAGACTCAACCAGAATTAACCCGCCAATGTCCAGCGCCAGGGTAATCACTACAATCGAAAACAGGTTTGGCAGAATGTGGGAGAACATAATTCGCAGCGGCGACGCCCCAATGGCGCGGGCGCTGATGATATATTCTTGCTCACGGATAGCCAATGTTTGACCGCGAACCAGTCGGGTTGTCCCCGTCCAACCGAGTAACCCCAAAATCAGGACCAGCGCAAACGGGCCGCTGAAAAATGTCCCTGATAGATTCGGATTCTGCAAAATAACTGCCGAAACAATGAGCAGTAAAAACAGCGAGGGGATCGAATTGAGCGTCGTAATCAACCAGACCACCATATCGTCAATGACACCGCCATAGTAGCCAGTCACAATCCCTAAGGACAGGCCAATGCCCAGCGATAACAAGGCGGCGGTAAAGGCAATGCCCAGCGAAACCTGTCCAGCATACATCAAGCGCACCAGATGGTCGCGCCCCAGATCATCCGTCCCCAGAATATGTCCCGCCGCGCCAAGTCCGGCAAAAGCGTCGGTAATATTGGTGCGGGTATAACTAACGTTCAAAACTCGTTCCGCCAGCGGCGCAGAAATCGAGAGCAGCGTCAGTAAAATAACAATGGTGATAGCTGCCAAAGTGAGTTTATCACGACGCAACCGGCGCAACGCCAACGTTGTGAGCGATTCACCAACGGCCAGTTCTTCTTTAGACGAAATCTTCGCAACTGTGGTTTGTGATTGTGCGGCCATAGCCCTACCCTCTTATGAAAAGCGAATGCGCGGGTCAATCAGCGCATACATAATGTCAGAAAGGATATACCCCAGGATGGTCGCCACGGACGAGATAATTACCACCGCCATCACCACCGGATAATCCAACTGTCCAACTGACTCCACTGCCAGTCGCCCCAAACCCGGCCAGGAAAAAATTCGTTCGGTGATCGCCGCGCCGCTGAGCAGACCGGTGATCGCTGGCCCCAGAAAGGTCGCCAGGGGAATCAGGGCATTCCGCGCCCCATGTTTGAACCACACCTCACGGGACGACAAACCTTTGGCTTTGGCCGTCCGAATATAATCCTGGTTAATCACATCTAACATGGAGGCCCGCATATACCGCGAATACCCCGCAATGCCCCCCGTCGCCAGCACAAATGTCGGCAGCAGCAAATATTCCAACCGCTGATAAATCGGAGGACAACCGCCAGATAGTGTCATGGGACACCGACTGCCCATTGGCAGCCACCCCAGAATCGAGCCAAAAACCAGGATCAAGATTAAGCCGAGCCAGAAGACCGGCACCGCGTTAAAAACCACCGCCATCACGCGCGTGGCGCTGTCAAACAGACCACCGCGCCGCACTGCTGCCAGGATACCAATCGGCACACCAATCACCACGCCAAAAAACAGCGAGGCAAAACCCAATTCCAACGTGGCCGGTACTCGTTCCATAATAATGTCAGATACCGGGCGTTTGGCAAAAAATGACCGGCCAAAATCGCCGCGCAGCATCCCGCGACGGATACCTGGCAGTTCTGGTTCGCCGTCGCCATCCGCATCCAACGGGAGCAAAAAAGCATGGTCAGCCACACCATCACCGTCAGCATCCCAACGCATCCAGTCATCACCAATGAGCCAGCGCAAATACTGGACGGGCAACGGATCGTTGACACCCAAACGGGCGGCAATTCGTTCGCGCTCCTGCGGGGTGATTTTAGGATCAAAGGAGAGAGCGGCTACCGGGCCGCCGGGCGCCATCGACATCAACAGATAGGATAAAATCGTAATACCAAAAAAGGTTGGGATTGCCTGGATCAGGCGGCGAATTGTGTACTTGACCATCGTGCTTTTCCTATACCTCTGGGATTGAGGTTTGTTTCACCTAAATAGGTTTACACACCTATAACCTGGAACTATCGGGGCACAGAATTTGTACCCCGATAGCCATTACGAACAGAAAAACAAATTACGGGGTCGCCAGATACCAGGTATCCACGTTCCAGTACAGTTGGCTCGGATACGGGCCGAAGCCTTCGACACCAGCGCTCGCACCGTACATGCCATTGATGGCATACAGCGGAACATAGGGCAGATCCTTCTGCATGATTTCCTGAATCTTGGCATAGATTTCCGCACGGGCCGCGGGATCGCAACCCGGCAGCGAACGCGCTTGAGCGTTCAGTTCGACCATTTCAGGATTGTAGTAGGAGGCATTGTTGCTGCCGCCGCCAACCACGTCACCCGCAGGGGTGAAGAGTTGGGTCAGATCGGGATCATCCGGGTAACCGTTGCGCCAACCCAGAATGACCGCATCATATGTCTGGCCGTCCATGATGTCCAGCAGTGTGTTGAAGTCAATCGCCTGGAAATCCACACCCAGACCAATCTGTTTCAGTTGATCCTGAGTAATCGTACCAACCGCACCACGACGAGTATTACCTTCGTTGGTATACAGCACGAAGTTAAACGGAGTGCCTTCTTCGGCGTATTCGCAGCCCTTGCAAACGCGCGGAGTATCAACATTATTGTCGTCATCCACCCATCCGGCCTCGTCCAGCAGCGCCTTAGCAGCTTCGGGATCGTAACCAATGGGCGGCAGGTCTTTAGCATACGCCCACGAAGCCGGGATAATAACCGAAGTCATCCGTTCGCCATGACCGAAAACCGCACCCTGGATAATGTCGTCAACGTTAATCGCCTTCGCAATGGCTTCACGGACACGAACATCACCAAACAGCGGGTGGTGGCCCTGGTCAATGGGGTTGCCAGCTTCGTCCTGACCATTCTGCGGATTGGTCGGGTCAGCCAGATTCAGCATCAGATAGTCCCAGGCATTGCCGGGATAGTTGTACATATTCAGATTTTCATCTGCTAGCAGATCGTCACGACGGTTGACGGGCGGGCCATCAATCACATTGGTTTCGCCAGCGATAAACTGCTCAACCAAAACGGTCTGATCCGGCACCACTTTATAGATGAAACCAGCCGGCAGAACTTCGCCGTTGGTCGCGCCGCTAAATTCCTGGTTGGCTTCCAGGCTGACCGCTTCCGCCGGACGGAATTCAACAAACTTGAAAACGCCGCCGCTTACTGTCGGATTGGTATTGAACGGATCGTCATTCAGCAGCGCCAGGTCTTCGGGCAGAACATGCGACGGAACCGGATTCAGCACACCAATGTTATTGAGGGCCGCGCAATTATTTTCCTTCATGGTCGCAACAACCGTGTAGTCATCCGGCGCTTCCACGCTCTCGATGCTGTCCACAACAAATGACCAGGAAGTATCTACGATGCCTTCGGCTCCGGCCAGGGCAGCTTTCCAACCATACACAATGTCCTTAGAGGTAATCGGCGTACCATCCGACCACTTCCAATCATCGCGCAGGGTAAAAGTGTAGGTCAGGCCATCTTCCGAGATCGTCCAATCGAGCGCCAGTGCGTCCGCCCGGCCTTTTTCAAACAGCGCTGTCGCGGGATCCACGCCGATGAAACCAGGGAAGGACAGGAGGGTAATACGGCTTGAAGCCGTATCGCTGGCAAGGATGGGGTTGAAGGATGCCGGATCGCCACCGAAGTTACCTTCGATAAGGATACCACCCTCACCCGGCGCGGGTTTGTCCTGCGCCATCACGGGGAGCACCAGCCCGCTGACAAGCAGCAATGCCAGGCCAAGCAGTAAAAACTTTCCAATACTCTTCATGCTTTACTCCTTATAACTATTGAGGAACCACCAATGCTGTCCCCTACCGGCGCACGCCCCGATGGGAGACCAGCCCGAACCTTTTACAGTCGTCGTTATGTAGGATACTCACCACGTTCCGAAAAGGTTCAAAGAAGCTGCGACTAACATTTTGTCGCAGTTGGAGTCTAACAAGCCTGTGAATAAATAGCAAAAAAAATGGCCTTCTGTTTGGTACTATTACGCAAACAGAAGGCTTCATTTGGTCGGGGTGCCGGGACTCGAACCCGGGACCTCTTGCACCCCATGCAAGCGCGCTACCAGGCTGCGCCACACCCCGTACAGAAAGATAGTATAGCGGACGCTGGGATAAGTCGCAAGGCTGAAGTATGAATTTGTCAGCATATTGTGCAGAGTCCGCCACCACAGTTGCTTCTATCTTCTCCGACTTCTATACTTAAAATGGTTTGTTCCATAACAATAAAGGTAACATCATGGAAAACAAGGTTAAGCTGACCGCTCTAGCGGCCTGTGCGGGTTGAGCGTCTAAACTCGGTCCCGGGGACCTGGCGCAAGTTTTGCGTCCGCTGACAGGCTTGTTCCCAATTGAAGATTATCCGGCCCTGCTGGTCGGTCTGGCCGCACCAGACGATGCCGCCGTGTACCGGATTGACGCTGAACACGCGATCATTTCGACGGTAGATTTTTTCCCGCCGGTAGTTGATGATCCGTATGCCTTCGGTGCGATTGCGGCTGCCAATGCCTTAAGTGATGTCTACGCGATGGGCGGCCAGCCGCTGTTTGCGATCAATCTGGTCGCCTACCCGGATGGCTATGGGATGGAACTGCTAACCGAAATTCTGCGCGGGGGCGCGGAAAAGGTGCGTGAGGCCGGAGCCGTCATTGCTGGTGGGCATACCGTCACTGACAAAGAACCCAAGTATGGGCTGGCCGTCACCGGCCTGATTCACCCGGATCACATCATCGCTAAGGGGGGCGCGCGCCCCGGCGATCAACTGGTGCTGACCAAACCACTCGGTGTGGGAGTCATCACCACCGCCCTGAAAAACGGGCAGGCCCGCGAGGCCGACATTGAAGCGGCGATGGTCAGCATGAGCCGTCTCAATCGGGAGGCGGCCCGATTAGCGCAGCAGTTCCAGGTTCACGCCATGACGGATATTACCGGTTACAGCCTGCTGGGACATGCTCACGAAATGGCACACTTGAGCGGTGTAGATTTTCATCTCAAATATGACCAACTACCCTGGCTGCCCGGCGCGCACACTTACGGCCAACAAGACTTTTTCCCTGGTGGAATGCACCGTAACCTGGAGTATTTCGGCCAGTGGGTGCAGTTTGACGGGCCGTTTGAAGCCTATGAACAACAATTACTGTACGATCCCCAAACTTCTGGGGGACTGCTGATGGCCGTTTCCGCCGATAATCTAAGCGGACTATTACACCACTTGGAACAGGCCGGTGATAGTGCCAGCCACATTGGTGAAGTAACCTCAGGCAGCGGCCAAATTATCATTGCCCGCTGAGTACAAGAACAAAAGGGAAAAGCATGGAAAACCAACCCGGACGCGCCTATGGACTCTCTAAAAATCTTTTTGTCAACCGCAAAGCCAGTGGCGATTCCATCGTGGTTGGTGGGGTTACAGAAGACAACGCCCGGTGGGCGCGCGTTTTATCCCAGCGGGCTGCGCAAATGCTGTGGTTTAATCTGGTTCAACTCCTGTTTCCCGAAAAAGCGGGCGCGGTCAGCACGCTCATCACCACCGCCCCCCTGCGCGGTTCAGATTTACCAACCATTACCACACACGCCAGCATAGACCTCGCCGAAGATGGCAGCTATGAAGTCACCGGTTGGGTCGGCAGTCAAACCTGGGGGATCAAACTCCAGACACCGGAAGCCCGGCGTTTGTTGTCAGAGCTGGATTTAGCCCTGGGACCAAATCGACTTCCCGGCAAAAGCAATTAACCCCCGAAGTTAAAACGCGGCGGTCACATTATCATAAAGGTTGGCCGCCCCATTTTCTCCAGAACCTTGCGTGATTTTATTTATACCTTTGTTGGTAAACCTAAAACACCCCCTAATAGCCAACGATAAGACCACCTAACAGCCCTTCCTTTGCGCCCAACCGAAAACTATATTACCATGCAGGTGTTCAGGTTAGATCACGGTTTGTTTTGCACCGAAAGGGGTTCTTCGTATGAGTGGGTCTCCTTCACCCGTTCCCAAGCCGTCCAATGCTGGCACCGGCCAAACAGCCCTCGCCAGAACCGCCGGCGCCTTTGTTAACCTTCGCAGTGGGCCAGGCTCAAACTATCAAGATATTGGTGATATTCGGAATAACACAGTCCTGGTCTATTATTCGGCAACGCGCACGAATGGGGATTGGGTCTGGATTGAACAGTTTAATACAAGCGGTTGGGTCTCAACCAGCGTCATTTCCTTTGAAAATATCTCCGCTCCTAAGCCCATTCCGCCCGACCAAGCCACGCCATATGATAACAAAGTTGGCATTTGGCACTGGAAGGGCGACAGCCTGACGGAAAGCACCATTGAAGAGGTGGCGCGCAATCTGAAAGCAACGGCCCCCAATGTCACCCAGCTTTGGGTCAAAATCAGCGATGCCACCGCCCGGGATGGGGCGCAGTGGATGGGCTACTGGGACACCAAACGCAATCTGGCGATAGATGGGCCGCAGAGCATTGATCGTTGGGTCCAGGTATTACAAAGTTATGGGCTGGAATTCCATGCCTGGGCCGTGCCTAAAGGCTCCCATGTTGAAGCCGAAACGAATATTATTATTCAAGCGTGTTCCCGTCCTGGCGTAAAATCCCTTATTCTGGATATGGAACCCTATGATGGTTTCTGGCAGGGCGGCCAGGCCGGAATTCGCCCTTATATGACGCGGATTCGGCGCGGCTTACCGGCCTCCTTCCATATCGGCCTCGCGGTTGACCCGCGCCGCCAGCACTATGCGAACACCTTCCCGCAAGAGTGGTATCCGTTTGTCAACAGCGTCCACCCTATGGCTTATTGGGCCACCTTCCGGCGCACACCCGAAGATGTGCTGAAAGAAACTTTTGAAGTCTGGGGCAATTATGGCCGCCCGATCATCCCGATTCTGGATGGGGACGCACAAGCGAGTGAGATGAGTACCGCAACCACGCTGGCGGTGCAGCGGCATCAGGCGCGCGGCTTAAGCTGGTGGCGCTTGGGAATTATTAGCTCAACGGCCTGGTCAGTCATTAATCAACCGGGCTTTCCCGGTCAGCCCACAACGCCCCCAGTTGATACCGGCACGGGTTACGGCGATGAGATCATCATCCGTCCGAACACAGCCGGTTTTGATAAAGGCTCTTACACCGGCAAAGATGAATTGAGTAAGTTCCAGGGAACCTGGGGCTGGGAAGTTCTCTACAAAGGAACCGAACCGCAGACCAGCAAAGTCTGGACGCGCTGGACACCGACGCTCCGTCAATCCGGCAAGTACGAAATCGCCACCTTTATCCCCTCGTATCACGGCA
>DATALK010000505.1:0-1645 GCA_036261085.1 Phototrophicaceae bacterium
GGATTGGAAAACGCTTCTACGCCCGCATTATGCGACGGCGCGCCGGATGTTCGGCGTGACACCCAATGTGTTTATGACCCCGGCAGACAATGTTCTTAAAACCATCGCGGCGGATTATGGGCGTGACCACACCTTTCAGCCAACCCAGGTCGGTGTGTACTTTGGTGCCGCGAATCAGATCGCGCCGGATCCGTACTTTAATGGCGAAGGCCCGGAACGCACCGGCTGCAACGCCTGCGGTGGGTGTATGGTGGGCTGCCGGTATGGCGCGAAAAATACGCTGGTGAAAAATTACCTGTATTTTGCCGAGCAGTGGGGCGCGGAAGTGCGGGCTGAGGCCGAGGTCGTGGATATTCAACCGCTGCCGGAGAACCAGCCGGACGGCGCGCGGTACGCAGTCGTCTATCGCCGTTCGACGGCGTGGCCTTTTGACCGGCGGCGCTACACGGTACGGACGCGAAATGTGATCGTAGCGGCTCATGCGCTGGGGACGCTGCGCCTGCTGCTGCGCTGCCGGGATGTGGCGCGTTCGCTGCCCAGACTCTCAAGCTGTTTGGGAAATAACGTGCGCACCAACAGTGAAGCCCTGCTGGGTTCAACCAGTTGGGATGCCAAAACCGATTATTCGACGGGTGTCGCCATCACTTCGATTTTCGAAGTGGATGAAGTGACCCATGTGGAACCGGTACGGTATCCGCGCGGTTCGTCGTTTATGCGACTGCTGGCAATCCCGATGGTGGAAGGGGCGAATACACCCTGGAAGCGGCTGTATCGTACCCTCTGGCATGGAGTCACGCACCCGCGCGAATTTTTCTATGCCAAGTTTTTCTCGCCCTGGGCGCAGCGTTCGACGATTTTGCTGGTCATGCAGACGATTAACAGCACCTTGCGAGTGCGCTGGGGGCGGAATGCGTTCACCTTGTTCCGACGCGGCCTCGTAACAGAGTTGGACGCCGGGGTGGTGCTGTCGCCCGATGAAAAGATTTCGCATGGGCTGACTCATGCGTTTGCCCGCCAGACACGCGGTATCGCCCAGGATACGATTCCCGAAACGCTGCTGGGTATCCCGGCGACGGCGCATCTCATTGGCGGCTGTCCGATGGGGCGCGACGCGAGCGAGGGCGTGGTGAATATCCGCTGCGAGGTGTTTAACTATTCGGGATTGTACGTAGTGGATGGCTCGATTATCCCGGCCAACCCCGGCATCAATCCCAGCCTGACGATTACCGCTTTGGCCGAATATGCAATGAGCCACATCCCGCCGAAGCCGGGAGCGAACGCGCGGAAGCCGTTGGGGGTGGTGGAAGCAGGCATTTCTTAAAGTGGTTTTGGGGAGCGGTCTATCCGTAGGGGAGGAATTTCAGACCCTCCCCTACAAAAATATGCGAAGAATGACCGCCAGTTATTTTGCCCAGGTCCAGTTAATGCCTAACAACCCATTGTAAATGTCTACTACGCGGTTGTCCGGCAGGGAAAGATAGCGGTGAAAATGGGAAGTGCGGCCAAAAAGCTGGGAGGTGGCGGTGTAACCACTTTCCCGCGCGGTAGCCCAACCGAGTTCCTGGTTGAGTTTGCGGCCTTCTAAGTCGGTCAGATTGTTCCAGACGCGGCCAAAGGCGTTGATCGGCTGGTATTTTCCGGCAGG
>DATALK010000510.1:0-3934 GCA_036261085.1 Phototrophicaceae bacterium
GCTGCCGCGCTTTTATATTGCCAAATATCCGATTACCCACGCTCAAGCTGATAGTTTCTTTAACAGTGAGGTGGGAGCAAAATTGTTTCGTACCGGTCAACCGGTTGGTGCAACGTTGCCACAAATGCCGGAAGATTTAACCTGGAAAGTGGCTAATACGATGGCGCATTGGTTTGGTGGCCGGTTGCCAACTATTTATGAATGGGAAAAGGCCGCGCGTGGGACGGATGGGCGGCTCTATCCCTGGGGTAACGAATGGCAGCCCTGGAGTGGCAATTTTGGCAATCAGTATCTCGCTGAGTCCTCTCGCCGATTGGGAACCGGGGTGACAGTGGTGGATGCGTATCCAAGTGGGGTATCACCTTATGGGGTTTGGGATATGGTTGGGAACCTCGAAGAATGGACATGCAGCGAGTATCCATTCTACCCAACGCTTGGAGACTTGGACTATGTGACAAAAGGCGCGGGAAGAAAAAATCTGGAATCGCCACCCTGGTTATGGACAATCACAGCGTTCGATCAAAGGGGTTATAAAGATAAATGGCATGTGTGTGTGCGTCCAGTGAAGGATACCCTTGAATGACAAACCTGAATAAAGTCGGACTCATCGGTTGGCCGGTGACCCACAGCATCAGCCCGGCGATGCACAACGCGGCGTTTGCGGCACTTGGTTTGACGGACTGGACGTATGAACTTGCGCCCATTCCGCCGGATATTGTGCGGCAGGGTTTGCGAACGCTGCGTGACGAAGGCGGCTTTATTGGCGTTAATGTTACTGTACCGCACAAACAGGCGGTGATGCCCTATGTCAAACCGGACGAACGCGCGCGCGCTGTCGGCGCGGTCAACACGATTGATTTCCGCGCCAACACTGGCACGAACACGGATACCATTGGTTTCCTGGCGGATTTACAGGCACATGGGATTCCACTTTTGGAACGGCGCGTGATCGTGTTAGGCGCGGGCGGCGCGGCGCGGGCGGCGGTCTATACGCTGGCGCGGGAATGTGCGCGGGTGACGGTGGTGAATCGCACGCTGGAAAAAGCCCAGGGGATGCTGGCCGATTTGTCATTATCGGCGGGTGTGCGGGGCGTGGATGTCAAAACGCTGGACGAAGCCGCCGAGGACGAAAAAGTAGCTTTGATTGTCAACTGCACGACGGTAGGCATGTGGCCGCAGGTGGATGCATCGCCCTGGATTGAAGCGGTGCCGTTTCCGCGCGGTGTTACCGTGTATGATATGGTCTATCGCCCCACCGTCACCCGCTTTATGCAGCAGGCGGAAGCCGCCGGGTGTCAGGTGATTGGCGGCCTGGGGATGTTGGTTCGGCAGGGGGCCGCCGCGTTTGAAATCTGGACAGGGCAGGTCGCGCCGGTTGAGGTGATGCTTGAGGCGGCGCGGGTGACGTTAAAAGATCAATGAACCGCCAAGATGCCAAGAGCGCAGAGTTAAAAAATAAAACTTTGCACAAAATTTCAAAAGGTTGGTTAACTTGTCTAGCGATTGCTGGCTTATTGGTTTTGTTGCCTGCACTGGTTAATACTGTCGTCGTCACATTTAATCGCTTGAAATGGGAAAACACCCAAATAGACGACTATACTCTTACCCTCGCCTACGTCGGGCCGGGATTGCAACCTATCCAGACAGTAACCGTGACTGATGGGGAAATTGTCAAGTCGGTGGCTCGCATGATGTATTATGGCGGAAAGGAAGAAGTGCCAAGCGTTCCGTTTTTAGATTTAACAGTCGAAGAGTTATTTGGTCAAGCATACAGATGCCTTTTATACAGTTTTTGTCGCGTTGATTATGATGCGGTCTATGGTTATCCAAAGTGGTTGGGCGGCACATTTGTTGAACCCGACTGGATTGAAGTTGTAAATTTTGAGCCGCGTGAAAAATAAAGGGATGTTATGATCCGTTTTCTGACTGCCGGAGAATCACATGGGCCGATGCTGACGGCCATCATCGAAGGACTGCCCGCCGGACTGCCGCTGACACCGGACGACATCAACACTGAACTCGCGCGCCGCCAGCAGGGCTACGGTTCCGGTGGGCGCATGAGCATTGAACACGACGAGGTGCGGATTACCGCCGGGGTGATGAACGGCCTCACCACCGGCGCGCCCATCGCGCTGCTGGTCGAAAACCGCGATTTCAAAAACTGGCGTGAGAAAGACATCCCCCCCATCACCACGCCGCGTCCCGGCCATGCTGATTTAACCGGCGCGGTCAAATATGGCTACCGGGAGTTACGCCTCGCGCTGGAACGCGCCAGTGCCCGCGAAACCACCATGCGGGTGGCGGTGGGAGCGGTTTTTAAAAAGCTGCTGGCGGAATTTGGCATCCTGGTGGGCGGTTATGTGGTGCAGGTCGGGAACGTCAAAGCGGCGATTCCGGCGGACATGCCCTATACGGAGCGGTTCCGGTTGGCTGAGGAAAACGATGTGCGCTGTCCGGCGCTGGCGTCAGTAGAGGCCATGCACGAGGCGATTCGGCAGATTAAGATTGACAAAGACACGTTGGGCGGTATCTTTGAAGTGGTCGCGCTGAATGTGCCGCCGGGATTGGGTTCCCATGTGCATTATGACCGGCGTCTGGACGCGCGGATTATTGCTTCGCTGGTCAGCATCCATGCCATGAAAGGTGCGGAAATTGGCCCGGCTTTTGACCAGGCGGCGCTGCCGGGGTCGCAGGTTCACGATGAGATTTTTTTGAAGGATGGCGAACTGGTGCGGCGCACCAACCGCGCCGGGGGTATCGAAGGCGGTATCAGTACCGGGGAACCGATTGTGGCGCGGGCGGCGATGAAGCCGATTGCGACGCTGCTGCAAGGTCTGGAGTCGGTGAATCTGGCGACGGGATCGCCGGAGAAAAACACCTACGAACGCAGTGATTTTTGTGCGCTGCCGCGCGCGATTCCGATAGGTGAGGCGATGGTGGCGGCGGTATTGACTGACGCGCTGCTGGAAAAACTCGGCGGCGACAGCATTGAAGAAATGCGCCCGCGTTTTGCGGCGCTGCGGCGGGCGCGGTTGGCGGATTTACCAATGGATAATGTGGAGTGGCGGTTTGGGTATGAGTAGTAATCGGAATATTGTTATCACGGGTTTTATGGGAACAGGGAAAACAACGGTTGGGCGGTTGGTTGCGGAAAAACTGGGACGCCCCTTTATTGATACCGATGCGGAAATTGTCAAACACGCCGGGATGCCGATCCCGGAACTGTTTGCGCAGCAGGGCGAAGCAAATTTTCGTTATATTGAGCGGCGGTTGTGCCGTTTCCTGGCCGCGCAGGAAGGCTATGTGATTTCAACCGGTGGCGGGATGCTCGTGGACGGGAGCAACTGCGCCGTGATGCTGGCCTCTGGCATGGTCGTGTGTCTGAACGCCACGCCGGAAGCCGTCCAACAGCGCTTACAACACGAAGCGGCGGGTCGCCCCTTGTTACAGGGGGATTGGCGCGGTTTGTGGGAGCAGCGCCGCGCGGCCTATGCCGCGATTCCAGTCCAGATTGAGACGACTAATAAAGCACCCGAAACGATTGCCCAGGAGATTGTGGAATTGTGGCAGCAAACCGTATCCGTGTAGCCGCTCCCGGCGGCGACTATGACATCCTCATTGAGCCAGGAATCCTCCAACGGCTAAAAAATGATCGCGGGGCGGCGCTTGGCGCTGCCGTGACCGGTAACAAAATTGTGGTTGTCACCAATACGACTATCGCGCCGCTGTATGGGGAAGCGCTGGTGGCGGCGCTGCCGGACGCGGCTTTAGTCACCATGCCGGACGGTGAGCCGTATAAAACCCTGGCAACGGTTGCCAAGTTGTATACTGATTTGGTGGCGGTGGGGTTAGACCGGAGCGGTACGATTCTGGCGCTGGGCGGTGGGGTGGTTGGGGATACTGCCGGTTTTGCGGCGGCCACCTATCTGCGCGG
>DATALK010000517.1:0-4488 GCA_036261085.1 Phototrophicaceae bacterium
ACCCATTTACAAATTTCGTGCAGTTTATGAAAATTATGTTACAATGCAAACAGGTTGTCAGGGGAAAATAAATTATGGCTGACCGCTTCATCCTTTCCCACCTCAAGCGGCTGCCCGTGTTTGCACGACTCTCCGCGGAGCAGTTAGAACGGGTTGCTAACAGCACCCAGGCGTTGCGGTATGAGGTGGGCGAGGTGGTTTTTCAACAGGGGCAAATTCACACCGGCCTGACGCTGCTGGTCTCCGGGCGGGGTTTACTGACTCAAATCGGCCCGACGGGTCAAGAACAAATCATGGCGCAGGTGGTGGCTGACCAGTATCTAAACGAATCGGCGCTGTTTAAGGAAACCGTCGCCCTGGCAACGCTGCGGATTGTCGAAACGGCTATTATCATTGGCGTCTTGCGTCAGAGTATGGCCGCCGCGCTGACCCAACCGCCGAATGTCCCGGTGAACCAACCATCACCTTCGGCAGCTTCGCCACTCCCTGCCTCTGAGTCAGACTTTAAAGGTCAACGCGGTGGTGAAAAGGTTCTGACCCGTTTTCGGGCGCATTGGTGGGCGTTTGTCCATCGCTTGTGGATGCCTTTGATGGTTAGCGCGATTTTGATTGCGCTGGCGATTGTTGCCGGTTCGATTGCGGCGCTGGCCGTGCTGCTGGTTTTTCTCGGCTTCCTGCTTCCGGCGGTTTTTGCCGTTTATCTCTTTTTTGAATGGCGGAACGATGAGGTCATCATCACGGATCAGCGCATCATTCGGATTCGGCGCTCGATTTTGGCCGCCTCGACCAATATCAGCGAAATCCCGATTGCCGCCATTCATGAAGTCAACGTGGCTATTCCTGAGACCGACCTTCCCGCTCGCCTGTTTAATTATGGGCGGCTCACCATCAAAACTTCCGGCGATACCCTGAATCTCACGCTGACGTATGTGCCCGAACCCAAAGCCGTGCAAAAGGTACTGTTTGCCAACCGTGACCGCTATCAGGAAACGATGGCGCAGCAAAACCGGGAGGCCATGCGGAAGGAACTGGATGTGTTTCTGGGCCGGACGCCGCCCGCCGGTCAGCCCGCCGTCCCTGCCGTCTCGAACCCGAATAAATCCTCGGTTGGTTTTTTGCAGATGCGGTTTGTGAATAACAAAGGCGAAACCGTTTACCGCAAACATTATCTGGTCTGGTTAAGTCATATCCTGCTGCCCGCGCTGGTGCTGCTGGTCGGGCTGGTTTTATTGGTCGTCGCGGCGGTCAGCGCTGGTAGTTCGCCCACTGCCGCGCTGGCCGGACTGGGGGGGTCGGGCATCCTGATCGTGGTGGCTGCCGGGATGCTGTATCTGGCAGATTGGGACTGGCGCAATGACCGGTATGTCGTCGGCGATCAGACCGTCGCCCTCATTCACAAACGCCCGCTGTGGCTGCAAGATAAAAACGATCAGATTCTTGTTTCCCAGATTGACAACGTCATTTCGGAAACCAGTGGGGTCCTCAATTCCTTGTTTCATATGGGGGATGTCAAGCTGCTGCTGACGGGCACGGAAGTTGAAAACGCTAAAGTTTTTAAAAATGTGCACCGCCCTCAGGAAATTCAGCAGGAATTGGCCCAACGGCGGCGGCGCGCGGAACAGCGCCAGGAGGCAGACGAAGCCAAACGGCAGCGGCAGGCCATTCTGGATTATTTAGCGGTCTATCACGACAGTTTGCAGGATGTGGCCCCAAACGTTAATCCGAACAGTGGCGGTAATACGGCTCCCCGTCCCGCCGAACCACCACCGCCAACGTATGATCGGACGCGGCCACCGGGGATTCCGCGTGTTTTACCGAACGACCCACCGCATTCCGGCTAAAATAACCACGAGTTTTAAGGTAAGATTATTGTGTCGTGCCAGGTCTATTGGATTGAAACGGCATCCATTTTAGGAATTGATTGCAGCGGCGTCGTCACCGCTGACGACCTGAAAGCTGTTGTTCGTGACAGTGTGGCGGCATTGGCAGTCCAGCCGGTTTATTTTCTGATTGATGTCAGCCGGATGGAGGCGCTGCCGGTAGATTTTTTGGGAACCCGCGCTTTTAGTGAGTGGGTTTACCATCCGAATGCCCGCTGGTTCGCTTATGTGGGGGCCAGCTCGCTGCTGCAATCGTTAACGCAGGTGCGGCACCGGAACACCGCCCAATATTTTAAAGAGCGCGAAACAGCGCTGGCGTTTTTGTACAGTGCTATTGGTTACGGCGTATCATAAACATCACCCGATAGAGAGCAGGCTCAGGATTATAACACTATGGCAATTCGTGAAATCGTTCGGCTGGATAACCCGACTCTTCGTAAAAAAGCCTTACGCATTACCACCTTTGACAACAAGCTCCAACGTTTAATAGATGACATGATTGAAACCCTGGTGGCGGCTCCCGGGGTCGGCTTGGCCGCGCCGCAGGTGGCCGTCAGCCAGCGGTTGATTGTGGTGCGGCTGCCGGACGACGACGACAGCCGCGAGGAATACGGTGAGGCCGCCGGTAAAATCTACGTGGTTATCAACCCGGAAATCATTAAACCCAGCAAGGAAATGGTGGAAGGCGTTGAAGGCTGCCTGTCCATTCCTGGCTATGTGGGGACAGTGAACCGCCACGAGAAAGTGACCGTTACGGGTTTGGATCGGCAGGGGAAACCGTTCCGGGTGAAGGCCGAAGGCTGGCTGGCGCGGGTATTCCAGCACGAAATTGACCACCTGGAAGGGCGGTTGTATATTGACCTCGCCAAAGAAGTCTGGGAAGTCACCCCCGGCGAGGAAGAAGCCGCCGAGCAGGAATAACAGCGGCCTGGAACCACGATCTCGCGCCGGATTCTAATGGTGCGATCAAAATGAATGCGAATCATTGTAGGGACGCCACAAGTGGCGTCCCTGACGTTTGGCTCTTTTAGACACGCGGATTATCATCTGTTAAGGTTAGTGTGTGAAAACCACCGAACAGAAGCCAATCCGAGGGAATCGTGCCACAAAGTCGTGAACGCATCAAGCAAGTGGTGGTCTTGTTAACACGCCACCGGGAAATATGGGACAAGCGTGGGTATTTGTGCGGGTGGTGCGGCTGCGGTTCAGCGAACTCTTCGCCTTCAAAAGTCATCGAGTGACCGACTTACTACGGGCGGTGGGCTTAGTGGTCGACGATTGGAGTGCGTGGTATCGGGTGTGGGAAAAACCTGGACGCTTTGTGGAGGAGCTGGTTGGGCGCGTGCTGCTGCGGGAAAGCCTAAAGCATGTCGCCGCTCACGAACCGTATCTGATCGGGATTGACGGCACCCAAGTGTGGCGTGCCAGTCACCAATTGGAAGGTAGCGCCTGGTTGAAGTGTCGCCGCAACCCACCCTGGAAAGTCGGCATTCATCGCGCGCACCGCTTTTTGAATGGCAGTTGGCTCACGCCGTTGCGGGCGGGCTTCTGGCGGGCGATCCCACTGCGCTTTCTGGCGGCCTTTCCCGAAAAAGCGGTGTTAAAAACCCATCTCGCCTGCAAAGAGCAGCAAGCGGGGGTCAGTTTTGTCCAGTGGGTGCGCGGCCAACTGGATTTTGTGTTTGGCTGATGGGGCCTATGATAAACCCGACTTCTGGCGCGGACTACCGCAACCGGTGACGGCCCTGGTGCGCACGGCTAAAAACCGGGCCTTGTGTTTTTTACCGGCTCCCGATGCCGGTAAAAGGCGGCGGACGTATGGGGAGAAAGCCCCCGCACCCCAAGCCTACAACCAGCAGCGGGTTGGCTGGCAGACCGCTCAGCTGACCGTGCGCGGGCGCTCCCGGCGCACCGTGTACCGCGTCGAAGGCCCCTTTTTGCGCCGCGGCATGGCCGGTCTCCCGCTCTTGCTCCTGGTCGGACGGGGGCAGTGTTGCCCCTGTTACGGTAAAACCAAACACCGTGCCCCAACTTCGATCTTGTCAACGCCTGTTGGCAAGACGGTCACTGGCAACTACCCTTTGCGGCCCCCATCTTGCTGACGTGGGCCTGGCAGCGGTGGGAACTCGAAGTCGTCCATCGGGAGGCCAAATCCTTCTTCGGCCTCGGTGATAAACAATGCTTTCAACCCCACGCCGCGCTCACCTCCGTTCAGTAGTCGGCTTGGGGTTACGCACTCCTGGCGCTCGCCGCTTTCCGCACTTTCGGCCTCCCGACGCCCCCGCGCCCACCACCGGCGCTGGACCTTGTCCTCGCGGCTGGATACCCGGCGCGCTGATCTCTGGTCGCAGCCCCTTTTCTCCCAGCTTTTCACGCCTTGCCCGAAAAACTGGCAGAAAGTCGAACCCCCTCCTGCTCGATTTTTTCTTCCAGGCCCGTTCCTTCGCTTCTTTTCCCACCTGAAAAGGCCAAACTTCAGGGACACGATAGCTCATGTCCGCACCCCAACACCCAGGCGGGAAACACATTCGGCCCCTAATTGCTAGGTTCTGTTGACATTTGAGAGAAAACGGATAAGGTTGTCGAATGACAACCGTGAAACTGACTG
>DATALK010000522.1:0-5274 GCA_036261085.1 Phototrophicaceae bacterium
AGGTTGGTCGGCGCTGTTATTGACTACAGGCGTAAAATAGAATCAACAGCGACATTCGCGCCACAAGGTTAATAAATGTTCGCTTATTGAAAGAAGGAGTTTGCTGTGTCTGAAATGACCACCCGTTTTGCATTTTTTAAGGGCCAGATTGTGCCGATTGAGGAAGCCAAAATCAGCGTGATGACCCACGCCCTGAACTATGGCACCGCCGTTTTTGGCGGACTGCGGGGCTACTGGAACGAAGAGCAGCAGCAGCTTTACGTGTTTCGGATTCGAGATCACGCCAAACGGTTCATTCAGTCGGCCAGCTTAATCCGTATTCAAGTGAAGTATTCGGTAGACGAACTGGTAACCGCTATCACCGCGTTACTCCGCGCCGAAGGCTTCCACGAAAATTGTTATATTCGCCCGCTGGCTTACAAATCATCGGAACTGATCGGCGTCCGGTTGCACAACCTGGATGATGATGTGACGATTTTTAGCCTGCCGTTTGGCCGCTACATCACCAAGGAAGAAGGGGCGCACGTCGGCTTTTCGTCCTGGCGGCGCGTGGAAGATAATGCCATTCCCGCGCGCGGCAAAATTACCGGCGCGTATGCCAATTCCGCGCTGATCAAAACGGACGCGCATCTGGCGGGGTACGATGACGCGATTGTGTTAAACGAAGACGGTCACATTTCGGAAATGAGCGCGGCTAACTTTTTTATGATTCGGAACGGTGTGGTGATTACCCCGCCCATCGTCTCCAACGTCTTGGAAGGGATTGTGCGGCGTTCACTCATCCAACTTTTGCGCGAAGACCTGGGCCTGGAAGTGGTCGAGCGGGACATTGACCGCACCGAAGTTTATATCGCCGACGAAGCCTTTATGTGTGGGACGGGTGTCCAGGTGGCGGCGATTACCCAAGTGGAACACCGCGCCATTGGCAGCGGAGAAATTGGCCCAATTACCAGCCAGCTTCGAGACCGATTCTATGACGTGGTAGCTGGGCGTGTGCCGAAGTACGCGGACTGGCTGACGCCTATTTACCAGACCGAACCGGTACGTTAACATCAACCGAGGTCATAATATTCTTTCCGCCTACAAAATGAGGCTTTAAGCCTCATTTTGAGTTTCCTTGTCTATTTGAGATGACGACTGGAGGCCAAACCATGATGGAAAATATTTTCGCGCTGGACTCTGTGCCAACCGCCGCCCGACTGAACAAAGTCACGGCACAGTTGGCGGCCTATCAGGGGCGTACCGCTTTGCGCGTGGAACTTGCGCCCACAACGGTAGCAGCCCAGGATTTTGTGGACTCCAATACCTTTGTCGTCATTCCGTCTGACTTCGGTGATGGAGAGATCGAGGTTGATCTACTGGGGCGGCTTCAAGCGGCAGCACCGTCCTATGCACGAGGGTTTATTGGTGTAGCTTTCCGAATCGCACCTGAATGTTCGACGTTTGAGGCGGTTTATCTGCGTCCGACGAATGGTCGCGCTGATGACTCGGTGCGCCGTCAGCGCGCTATACAATACTTCGCTTATCCAGATTGGAAATTTGAACGTTTACGCCAGGAGACGCCGGGACTCTATGAGGCGGGGGCCGACATTGGCCCGGATGAGTGGCTGCGCCTGCGCCTCGTGGTCGCAGGTGCGCAGGCGCAAGTGTATCTGGATGGCCTGGGCAACGGCGCACCGCTTTTGGTAGTTAATGACCTGAAACTTGGCCCGACTGCTCGTGGTGCTGTAGGCTTGTGGGTTGATATTGGCACGGAGGGATATTTCGCTAACCTGCGCATTGTTCACGGTAGGCCAAGTATCTCTGCTACGGGAACTTAACGAAGCTGTTGCCAAGTGACTGAAATAATGCTAAGCCCACTGGTTGCGTTAATTAACAGTGGCGTCAAAACATCGGGGCGGTTGATTAACCGCCCCGATCTAATTTTAGAATCTATCCATTTTGCCGCTTAACATCCTTTGGCGTAAACGTGGCCGATGTAGTTTTCCTTCTTGGCGAAGGCGGTCAGCTCATCGCGGAATTTCGGATGGGCGATGTTAATCAACGCGGTGGCGCGTTCGGCAATGGTGCGCCCGTACAGATCGGCCACGCCGTATTCCGTCACCACGTAGCGCACATCGTTGCGGCTGGTGGTCACACTCGCGCCGGGTTTTAACATGGGCACAATCCGGTTAATGGTGTCATCTTTGGCCGTGCTGGGCAGGGCGATAAACGATTTACCGCCTTTGCTGCGGGACGCGCCGCGCACAAAATCCACCTGGCCGCCGACGCCGGAATAAAACTTCGTGCCGATGCTGTCCGCGCAGACCTGGCCGGTGAGGTCAATTTCCAGCGCGGAGTTAATCGAAATCATGCGGTCATTTTGGGAAACGATAAACGGATCATTGACGTATTCGGTGGGGTGAAATTCAAAAATTGGGTTGTCGTCAATGTACCGGTAGAGTTTTTCCGTGCCCAACACAAAACCCGCAATCACTTTGCCGGTGTGCAGGTTCTTAGCCGCGTTGGTAATCACCCCGCGTTCGATCATTTCCATCACACCATCGGAAAAGAGTTCGGTGTGAATCCCCAGGTCTCGATGATTGGTCAGGCGGCGCAGCACCGCGTCCGGGATGCCGCCGATGCCGGTTTGCAGGGTCGCGCCATCCGGGATCAGTTCGGCAATGTAATTGGCAATCCGGTCTTGAACCGGCGACGGGGGTTCGGGATGGATTTCCAGCAGCGGATAATCCACTTCAATGAAGTAATCAATTTTACTGATATGGATGAAGCTGTCACCGAGGGCGCGCGGCATCTGCTGATTGACTTCCGCGATAATTACTTTGGCGCTTTCCGCCGCCGATTTACTCACCCCAACTTCCACGCCGTAAGAACAATAACCGTGTTCGTCCGGGGGGCTGACATGAATCACAGCCACGTCCAGCGTCAGCCGTCCATTACGGAATAACTGGGGGATTTCGTGCAAAAAGATGGGAGTAAAGTCGCCTTTACCTTCATTAATGGCTTTGCGCACTTTGCCGCTGATAAACAGACTGTTGATGTTGATATGCTCACACATATCGGCGGTAATGTAGTCACCAACGCCCAGGTCGAGGAGTTGAACCAGTTCAACTGCGTGCAGGTTTTCATGGTAATCGCGCAGGGCTTGAACAAACTTTTGTGGAATCGAGCAGTTGCCGGTTACGAAAATGCGCTGATTGGACTGAATTTTAGTCGCGGCTTCTTCCGCTGTAATTCGACGAGGACGCCAATCCATAGGTACAATTGTTCCTTTTTTCACAGGTCTAAACTCTTTTAGTTTAATGGATGTGCAGTTGTATTAAAAGTGATAAATATCCTTGTGCGGGCCAGATGATTGGTACTGGCTGTTTATGAAGAATGGGCTTACAGTGACAATAGAGACAGTCCTATCGAAAGGGGTTCGCCATGTTAACGCATGTGTTGGTTCCGCTCGATGGCTCAAAACTGGCGGAGGAGGCGCTCGACCACGCGGTTAATCTCCTCTGTTCCGGCGGCAAAATTACCTTGCTGTCGGCGGTAGATGTCCCGGAAGTGCCGGTTTATGGCTACTATCCGCCGGCTACCATCCCTGATTATCAAACCACAGTTGACGACCTGCTGCCGCAAGCCCGCACTTACCTGGAACAAATCGCGCACCAACTGGAAAATCCCGACCTGACTATGGTGGTTGAAGCGCAGATTGGTGAGGCCGCGCATGTTATTTCTGAGACGGCGGCGCGGCTAAAAGTGGACGCGATTGTGATGTCCACCCATGGGCGTTCGGGGTTAAGCCGGTGGTTGTTTGGCAGTATCACGCTAAAAGTTCTGGGGACGCGCTGCTGCCCAGTCTACGTGATTCCGAGCCAACATCCGGCGACGAAGTAAGGGCGGATTAGGCAACCCGCCAATAGGCATCAACTTAAAACTCGCCGTTGCGCCGCCCTGGGTTTAAACCCAGGGCTACCGGTAAAACTATGTCCACTAAAAGGACAAATAAGATTCTTGTCAGGTATTTACTAGCCCCTTTAGCGGGCTTGGCTTTTAGGGTAGCCAGACGGCTTTAGCCTCTGGCGGCAAGAACGCTTATCTTGGTACAAATGAGACGCGCAACGGCGCGTCCGTTGAGATAAATACGCGGACACCCCGTTGGGTGTCCCTCCCATCGTTATCCGTATTTAATTATTAAACAGCATCTAACTTGCCCTGATTGCGTTCATTCCCCGCTGGAGGTCGAGCTGCTGCCGGTTCCGTCGTCTTCGGGCGTGGGCATCACCAGTTCGCGGATATTGTTTTTCACGGCGTAAGCGGCGGCTTCCGCCCGGTTGGACGCGCCGATTTTTGCCAGCACACTGCTGACATAGTTGCGTACCGTGCCTTCCCCCAGATACAGTCTGATGGCAATCTGGCGATTGGTTAGCCCTTCGGCCACCAGCGCCAGGACGGCCAGTTCTTGCGAGGTGAGGTTGGCAAACGCGGCGGCGTGTTGAGCCTGGCTGGCTTTCCGCATTTCTGTAAAGACGGTGGCCGTCATCGCCGGGTCGAGCATTCCTTCCCCCCGGCTTACGCGCTCAATGGCTTGAATCAGTTCATTATCGCCGATCCGTTTGAGGACATAACCGGAGGCTCCGGCCTGAATCGCGGCAAAGAGCAGTTCGTCCTCGGCATACGAGGTGAGCATAATGACGCGGCAGCCCGGCACGGATTCAACAATCTGGCGGCAGGCTTCGATGCCGGAAACGCCCGGCATTCGCACGTCCAGCACAGCGACATCGGGTTGGCTGTCCTGCGCTTTAGCAATCGCTTCCTCGCCGGTAGACGCTTCCGCAATAACGCGGAAACGCCCCTGTCGTTCTAACAATGCGCGTAACCCCGCGCGTACCACCGAATGGTCATCTGCAATCAGAATTCTTACGGTATTAGTCATAAATCCTCTCGCCTTTACGTGCTGATTCAGGTTACAATAAGCGCAATCTTTTATATATGGTTCATTTCACTCAATATGTCCAGTGACAAACATCCTCAAAACGACGATACACCCATCATTCTGGCTCAACTGAAGGACATTGCTTCGGCGGTTATGTATGCGGCGGAGGCATCCAGTCTGGAACAGGTATTGGAGCGGATTGCGCAGGTCTCCAAAGACCTGGTCAACGCCCGCTATGCGGCGCTGGGAGTGCCGGATAATCGGGGCCAGCTTAAGTACTTCAAGTTTGTTGGCATGACCCCGGAGGCTATTAACCGGCTCAACCATCTTCCGGTTGGGCGGGGATTGTT
>DATALK010000549.1:0-26100 GCA_036261085.1 Phototrophicaceae bacterium
GAAAATCTGAGTCTGATTATGCTGGACATCCGCCTGCCGGATATTGACGGTTACGAAGTGTGCCGCCAACTGCGTTCGCAGCGCCGAACACAAAATCTGCCGATTATCTTCCTGACGGAAAAGCGGGATCGGGTGGATAAATTGCAAGGGTTGGAACTCGGGGTGGTGGATTACATCACCAAGCCGTTTGATATTCAGGAACTCCGGCTGCGCGTGCGTAACGCGATTGCGCGCGCGGATCGGCCCGCACCGTCCAATCCGGTCACGGATTTGCCGGAAGGTGATCTGGTAGATGAACGTCTAAATCACCTGCTGTATGACGATCAATCCTGGGCGGCGCTGCTGCTGTCCATTAACGGCCTGTCCGACTTCCGCGAACTCTACGGTTTTGTGGCGGCGGATGATGTGCTGCGTGCGGTAGCCTTGATGGTACGGAATGCAGTCCGGGAGTTGGGGGGCAGCGACGATTTTGTCGGTCACCTGGGTACGGAAGACTTTTTGATTTTAACGTCAACCGACAAGGTCAGCCCCATTCGGGAACGTATTGAAAACCGCATTCGCCTGTCGCGGGAATACTTCTACCGGGATCGGGACAAGGCGCAGGAATCTATCGAGTCCAATCAACTGCGGCTGCGCAGTGGTGTGGTTGAAAATAAAGATGGCCCGTTCACGGATGTGGACGCGCTGAAACAGGCGCTCCATACGGCAGTGGTTCCGGCGTAAATTTTGCAGCGGAGATGTTCCGCTGTCTAGCTGATCAGCCAGATTAAAATATGTCGGGCGGGTTATTAAACCCGCCCGACTTTTTTACAGTTTTATGGCTTTCCGGCCAATTTCAAACCCCGACCCCCAGTTATCAATACTATAAATGTGTGAACACATTCCCTCCTGCGCGCTAGAGGAAAACCAGCCGATGTTTTCAGATTCGTTCTCGAACCACGAGACGGCAATGTGCCGTACCTGGCCGGTGCGGCGCGGGAGGAGTATCAATAATGTGTTTCCAGCTCCATTTCAAACGGCGTTTTGTCTTGTTGTTGATTGGGCTACTATTGATTCTGATGGGCGAAGTGTCCCAACCCGTAGCTGCGCAGCTTCAGTGTACTTTTACGGCGCGTAAAGACGTGAATCTTCGCGGCGGTCCGGGGATAAGTTACAAAAAAGTTGGTGGCTTAAATACTGGTGAGACCTTTAATGTCACCGGACAAAAAGCTGGAGTTGATGGTTATGTGTGGTGGCAGTCGGCTGACGATGAATGGGTGCGTTCTGATTTGGGAACCTCGGATTGTCCGGCGACCTGCGGGAATACGGTTTGCGAGTATGGCGAAACCATCAGCAGTTGTGCTAAAGACTGCGGCAGCACGGTCAAAAGCGGCAGTGATAAATTCGCCAGCACGAGTACTGCCTGCATCTATAAAAGCTGCGCGGAGTGTATCGCGGCGTATCCCTGTTTCAACGGCACTTGCAGCCAAACGAGTTGTGAACTGAACGAATACGGTTGTCCGGTGTGTTCGACTTCCCCCTAGCATGAGTGTCGTGGGAGAAACGGCGGTGTGGTTATTGACTTTTGCCAGGGGTTTCCATAGACTGTTCTCATGTACGAACGGTAGCGCAGGTTTTTTAATCGGTTCTGGCTCAAGGTTACATGATGATTTTAACTTGCTGGTGTTGTTGTCTGAAGCGGGGACGTTAACCACCCTTCAGACGGCTGAAATGTAATAACCAGTACTGAAGCGCCCTGGCGTTTTGGTGCTATGACCAGCAGCAAACGAAGGCGTGTGGCGTCCCAACCGGGAATTAGCCCACGCCTTTTGATTTGGCTGCTGTTTTTTTATCGGTTTTACGGGGATTGATTTCAAACAAAAGATTCGTTAGTCAACGAATCGAAAGCGAGGGACAAGCGATGGCACTGCGAAATTATCAACCCGATACTATTGTGGCGGAGGATATTGCCAGCCTGATTGGCAATACGCCGCTGCTAGGTTTCCGGCGTATCACAGCGCACCTGCCCAATTGGATTTCGATTTATGCCAAAGCGGAATGGGCCAATCCTGGCGGCAGCGTCAAAGACCGCGCCGCTTATAACATCATCCGACAGGCGGAAGTCGCTGGGGAGTTGACCCCCGGTAAAATTCTGGTGGACAGCACCAGCGGCAATACCGGGATTGCTTACGCGATGCTGGGCGCGGCGCGGGGGTATCCCGTTAAGCTGTTTATGCCCGCGAACGTCAGCCCCGAACGGTTGGCAATTTTGCGGGCCTATGGTGCGGAACTGGTGCTGACCGATCCGCTGGAAGGTTCAGATGGGGCGCTGCTGGCGGTGCGGGAACTGGTCGCCGCCGAACCGGAATGTTACTTTTACGCCAATCAATACAACAATCCGGCCAATTGGCAGGCACATTATCACGGCACAGGATTAGAAATCTGGCAGCAGACCCAGGGTCGCGTGACCCATTTTGTTGCCGGTGTTGGCACGACTGGCACGCTGATGGGTGTTGGTCGCCGCCTCAAGAATCATAATCCACAAGTACAGGTGGTTGCGGTGCAACCGGATGCCGCCTTTCACGGGTTGGAAGGGTTAAAACATCTACCCTCGGCCATCAAACCGGGCATTTATGACGAGCGGCTGGTAGACCAAAGTCTCACCATTAACACCGAGGCGGCGCATGATATGGCGCGGCGGTTGGCGCGGGAAGATGGTTATCTGGTGGGTATCAGCGCGGCGGCAGCGCTAACAGGTGCGTTACAGGTGGCGGATGAACTGGCGCGGCGGGGTGAACCCGGCGTCCTGGTGACGGTGTTCCCGGACAGCGCCTACAAATATCTCAGCGAGTCGTTCTGGCAGGGATAAACAAATCGGCAGGAGTTTTGTATACTGGTGCGGCGGCTAAGTGGTCGCCGTTAGGTTTGGTTATTAAGGTCAATCCATGAGCCTCAATCCCCAACAAACCTTTGATGCCTGGGCGGCGGATTATGACCGCGTTGTGCAGCAGTCCGCCGTTGATGAGTCGTATCCATTTGCCGGTTACGGGCGTGTGTTGGACACCATCGTTCGACAGGCGCAGGTAAGGCCGGGAGCGGCGATACTTGATCTGGGAACCGGAACGGGTAAGCTGGCCGCGCGGTTTGTTGCGGCGGGGTGTTCGGTATTGGGAACCGATTTTTCGCCGGAGATGCTGGCGCGAGCGCGCGCGAATGTGCCTGCCGCCCAGTTTGTACCGGTAGACTTCTTCGGCGATTGGCCGCCGGAACTCAACACCCGCTTTGATGGGATTGTTTCGTCTTATGTGTTCCACGAATTTGATCTGGAAAACAAAATTGCCTTGCTGCGGCGGTTACAGCGCGACTGCTTGAAACCCGATGGCCGCATCGTGATCGGTGATTTTATGTTCCCCCCCGCTGCCGCGCGGGCAGCGGCCCGCGAACGCTGGGCCGCTGCGTGGGACGAAGAACATTACTGGATTGTCGCTGAAGTGCTGCCCGCGTTGCAGGCCGCTGGTTTCAGCGCGGCTTATGAGCCGATCTCGGTCTGCGGTGGCCTTATTGTTATCCGCTAACCCTCCTGATAATTGAACTGGTTTGGATCCAATCACTGTCTGAGGAAATCATTGATGACTTCACGCCCGCCCATGATTCGTACTGATAACAGCAACCCGTTTGCCAACCATACCATGCACGTTCGCGTCCCGGCTACGGTTCGGGAGATAGCGGCATTGAATCCCGACTATCCACCCGCGATTCGGCAAGCCCTGGAAGCGTTGGCCGCCGAGATGGCGAATAACCAGCCGATGCTCAGGCTTGACCTGCCGACGCCGGATTACGACGACTGGCAGGCGGTATTTGCACCCCATGCGGGCGAAACCTGGCAAAACACGGATTGGTTCTTCGCGGAACTATTTGCTTACCGGCGTGTCATTCAGGCCGTGCGGTGGTGGGAGACGGGACGTGACCCGTTTGCGCCGAAAAAGCTGGCTGAATACACCGGCGAACGCCCCTGGAAACTGCTTGACCAGGCGCTGACAGCGGAAGGTTCGCTGGAAGAACGTTTAGTGGCGCTGCTGGATTTTGCGCTGTGGGGCAATCGGGTTGACCTGAGTTACGCGATTGCGGCCTCACATGGACAGGTTCAGGATGATGATTTACTGGTAGATGACCGGGCGGCGGTGGCCGCGCATTTATTACACAGCGCGGGAACGGTGCATCTGGTGGCCGATAATGCCGGTTCCGAACTGCTGTTAGACCTGGCCCTGCTGGATTTGGTGCTGCGCGAGCTTTCGGCTAACGTTATTCTGCATCTGAAACTGCATCCCACGTTTGTCAGCGACGCCACCGCCGAAGATACGCGCTGGCTGATCGCGCATTTGCAAAGTGGGTTGCGCGGCGAACGGGCGGCGCAATTGGGACACCGCTTGGCCGCTGCGCTGGCAACCGGCCAACTGCGCCTCGCCCCCGATGGCTATTGGAACAGTCCGCGCCTGTTGTGGGATTTACCGCCGCGCCTGACGGAAACCTTTACCGGGGCGCGGTTGGTGCTTATCAAAGGGGATGCCAATTACCGCCGGCTGTCCGGGGATGCGCTTTGGCCGCCGGAAACGCCATTCGCGGAAGTGGCGAATTATTTCCCGGCTCCCCTGGTGGCGCTGCGCAGCCTTAAAAGTGACCCGATTGCCGGTTTAGCGCCCGGATTGGCCGAACGTTTGGCGGCGGTTGATCCCCAATGGCGCACCAATGGACGGCGCGGCATTGTGCAGGCGCGGCTGGGGTAAGAAAAAATTGTCTCCGCTTTGGGGCTGCGTTCATTAGGGTGACGAAACTTGCGTGGTTCTATTTACGTATAGTTTTATAGCACACCCAATTGAGCCAAAACCATTAAAAAGGGGAATCGCCAGTGACAAATCATGCTGAGACACCTACTGTCCAGGCTGGAAAAAAGGTATCACGCCGGGCACTTTTACGCCTGGGCTGTGCCGGGGTTGTGGTGGCGGCGGCTGGGGCTGCCGGCGTTTTAAGCCAAACCGATTTTATGGATCGAATGCAAGGTGTTACCCATACGCCGCTGTTGACCGATGAGACCGCCTGGAGTTATGCCGATAACACGCTCACAATCTCGCTGGAACGGCTGCCGCAGTTAAGCCAACCCGGCAGCGCCCTGCGTCTGGAAGCCAGCCAACTGTCGGAACCGCTGCTGCTGGTGCACGGGGTGGACGACCAGTTTTACGTTTACCTCAATAAATGTACGCATAGTGGGCGAAAAATTGATCTGGATGGCAGCGGTCAGCTTACCTGTTGCAGTGTTAGCCAATCCACGTTTAGTTATGCTGGCGCGGTTTTGGACGGCCCCGCGAAGTCCGCTTTAACGACCTACACCATTGAACAGACCGAGAACCAACTGCTCATTACGCTGGCTTAGGTCTTTGATAGGGGAAGGCTCCATTTCTTATATGGGGTATTCCCTTGCCTGATTTGTTTAGGTCTCGAAACCGGGCGCTGGCAAATTGCCGTCCATTGAACGTTTTTTCGCCATTCGCGGTATAAATAACAGTGTGATGATGACAGGAGTTCACCCTCATGCGTTTGTATCGCGGTTGCATCTTGAGCTTCTTTGGGCTGGTGGTCGGTTTATTCTCCTATGCGTTTGGTCAGGCGTTTGGCCTGCTGGGCCTGCTGCTGCCCCCGGCGCTGTTCGGTTTTGTTTACATCTGGATTGATAGTTTCCTGGCGGAACTCATCCGGTGGGATGAAGACCGCAACCGGGGCTAGAAATCTACAACTTTATTACCCCTTTTTGCGTACAATACCCATAGTAGTGATTGCCGCTGGTAGACGAAAGAGCCGCCGATGTACGACGAACAGTATGAGGCCGTCCGCCGCCAGGTTGTGCGGCGTTTTATCTTCCGCGCCTCGTTTTTCTTTCACCTGATTTTGTATGTGCTGACGATGCTGTTGATTTTTACCACTGCGGCTAAAACACCGGACGATCTTTTCGGCGGCATTTTTACAGGCATTGTTTGGGGTATGGGATTATTCGCACATGGGGCGCTGGCGTTTAATTGGTTCAGCCGCTGGTTCGGCAACTGGTTTGACCAGGCCACCCAACGCGAACTGGAACGTATTCGCCAACTGGAAAAACCCAAACGGAAGCACCTGGAAGTGGGTGAAGATGGGGAACTGATCGAGGTCGGTGATAACGGTTGGGATGAAAACGAGGAGCAAGCGAAACACCATGCGTGACGATCTGGACTATGCCGCCATTCGCCGTCAGGTGGAGGCCGATTTACGGCGCGAACAGCAGCAGAATCAGAAGCTCTTTTTTGTGGGCAATCTGATTACGTTTCTGGTGTTTATGGTTGGCGCGTGGTTCGTGCTGCCGAATGTTCAGGATGTGCCCCTGGATGAAGCGACCATGCTGATGACTCTGACCGTCAGTATTGGGTGGGCGGTTGGTTTGCTGCTGCATTGGTTTTCGTTGTATTACGCCACCTCGGAACGGTTGCAGCAGGATACGCGCCGCCGGTTGATGCAGCGTGCCGTGCAGGATGCGCAGTTGGGATTGAATCGTGAACTGGACACTGACGGGCAGCGCGAAAAAGCCAAACGCGGTTTGAATGGTCAGTTGGTGCTGTCCGACGAAGGGGAACTGCTGGAGATTGTGGCTGAGGATGACTTGAGCCAGAAACGAGAAAATCGGCCATGAATGTTGACGACCCCAACTATGCGACCATTCGCCAGCAGGTCGAGATTGAACTTCAGCAGAAACGGAACCAACGGCAAACTGTTTATTTCCTGGTGAGCGGTTTTATCTTTCTGCTGTTCATCGTGATGATGTTGTTGATTCTGCCGGACTCTTCCGATTTTCTGAACCGAGACAGCTTGTTATCCGTGATTTATTTTCTGACGACTGGGTGGATAATCACCCTGGTTTTGCACGGCCTGTCCGCTTTCAGAACCAACTCCCGCGATTGGGCGCGCTGGATGCGGAAACGCCTGACGGAGCAGGCGCTTGAAGATGCCACGAGTGGCCTTCCCGCGCATCTCAGCAGCGAGAAAAATAAACGAGATGACCGCCGGTGGCGGCTCACGGATGCGGGTGAGTCGCTGGCGGTGATAGACGATGAAGACGAAGACCATTGGAAGCGAGATGAGAAACATGCGCGATGATCTGGACTATGCCGCCATTCGCCGCCGGGTCGAACTTGAACTGCAACAAGACCGCCGCCGCTCACAAGTTTCCCTGTTTGTGGTGAACTGCCTCTTATTTGTGTTATTTATGGTCATTGCCTGGGGAGTTTTTCCTGATCCACTGCGCCCATCCTATGATATGGAAGGCGTAACGATGCTGCTATCCCTCGGCTGGGCAATCGCCCTATTGCTGAACGGGATTGCTGTCCTCTCGATTGGCTCCAAACGGTGGCTGGACAGGCATCGTCAATCCTTGACGGCGCGCGAAATTAAATATGCTAAGATGGGTGGAGAGGATGACCTGCTGGAAACGGATTATGTGAAAGCGAAACGAACGCCTGACAGCCGGTTGCGCCTTGCTGATGAAGACGAACTTATTAGGGTGACTGAGGAACCGGATCGTTCCCAACGAGCCAAATAACCATGAATGACGATCAATTGGACTATACTGCTATCCGCCGCCGGGTGGAAATTGAACTGCAACAAGGCCGTCGTCGCTCACAGGTGATCCTGTTCGCGGTGAATTGTTTCCTGTTTGCCCTCTTTATGATTATTGCCTGGGGGATTTTGCCCAACGAGGTGGGGTTTTCCATCACCGAAGATGCCGTAGATGTGATGGTAATGATGGCGGTGGGGTGGCTGCTGGCTTTGGTCATGCATGGGCTGACCGTGTTTGTTGTTGGTTCACCCGGCTGGATGGAAAAATACCGCAAACGTTTAAGCGCGCGGGAGATCGAATATGCCCGCCTGGGGGTGGACGATGTTTTACAGGAAAACGATTACGTAAAGGCCAAACGCGCCCCCCGTGATAAACTACAGTTGTCGGATGAAGGCGAACTGCTGGACATTGTGGAGGCTGATGAGGCCGACGCTCACGTTCGCCAGATGGGGCGTTAAGGGATTGAAGGGTGGGGGCAGATCATGATCTTCATTGGTGCGGCTGAAATTCTGTTAATTGCTTTTATTGCTATCGGTGGTTTGCTGCTGATGATGCGGATTGTGCAGTCGCAGCGGGGCGGCAAGCCGTCCGCGGCCACCAGCAGCGCCAACGAAGCGGGCGGCAGTCGGGTGGATTATGACAGTATCCGCCAGCGGGTCGAACGCCGGTGGAAACGCCGCTCCGAATTTGCCACTCATGCGGCGATTTATGCGTTTGCGGGGATTGGTTTTGTCCTGACGAGTTTTCCAGCCACACTGCCCGTGCTGCTGGCCTGGGGCGCGGTCTTGTTTATCCACCTGCTGCAAGTCTTTTTTGCGGAAGCGCGGGAACGGGCGATTGAGCAGGAAATCGAAAAGGAACGTCAGCGGACGGCCAGTTATCCGCCGGAGCGCACGCGCACGGTGCATCTGTCCGACGAAGGGGAACTGTTGGACGTGGTGGACGATGATTGGGAAGCGAACGAAAAACAAAAACGGGGCTAGTCTTGGGGCGAAGCGCGGCTGTTACATTCTGAATTGAACCCCCGTCGGGTGTCGTCTATAATCCAGAATAAGGTTTGTGTCAAAGATCATAGGGGGCGCTATGGCGCTGTACGAAGGGCAAATGGTTGGCCCGTATAAAATCGAGGGGCAAATCGGGCAGGGCGGGATGGCAACCGTCTACAGGGCCTACCATGCCAAACTTGATCGGCGGGTGGCGATCAAGGTCATGCACCAGGCGTTTCTGCAAGACCCGAATTTTCAGAGCCGGTTTGAACGGGAGGCGCAAATTGTCGCCAAGCTGGAACACTCGCATATTGTTCCGGTTTACGACTATGCCGACCACGAAGGCCAACCGTATCTGGTGATGAAAAATATCGAAGGACAGACGTTAAAAAGTCTGCTGGCAAGTGGGCCAGTGCCACCGGAGCAGGTCCTCAAGATTATGGGGCCGATTGCGGACGCACTGACCTATGCCCACGAGCGCGGTGTTTTACACCGGGACATTAAACCTTCCAATATTGTCATTGATAACAGCGGCATTCCCTACCTGACCGACTTCGGGCTGGCGCGGATTGTCCAGGCGGGCGAAAGCACCATGAGCCAGGATATGATCCTGGGGACGCCGCATTACATTTCACCTGAACAGGCGCGGGGTGAACGCACGCTGGACGCCCGGACTGATGTGTACTCGTTTGGCGTGATTTTGTACGAACTGATTGTCGGGCGTGTGCCGTTTAACGCCGATACGCCGTATGCGATTGTGCATGACCATATTTACACCCCGCTGCCCATGCCGAGGGATCTCAATCCGGAAGTGACCCCGGCGCTGGAGCGGGTGCTGGTGAAAGCGCTGGCTAAAGACCCGGCGGAACGATATAACAGCACCGTTGAATTAATGGCGGATTTCCAGCAAGCATTGGCGGAATCGGGAGTTCAGGTCATCAATACCGGGCGCGGCCCGGCGGTGGCAGCTACCCCGCCGCCGAGTCAGGTCAGTTTGCCCCCCTTGGCGTCTTCACCGCGTTCTGAGCCAGCCCCCCGCGCGACACCGGTTGCTGGCGAACGGGGGCGGTATGTCACGATTCCGGCTCCGATACCGCCGCAGCCACCTGTGCCGCCGCAGCCTCCCAAGACGAAAATTGAGGCCCAGCTCGACATCGGCAATATGGATTGGAACGATGTTGGCCGCAAAATCGAGCAAGGGGTTAAGCGGGGAACCGGGGTCATCGGTGAAATTGCGCGTTCGATTCAGGAAGCGGTGGATGAAAACAAAAAGCCCATTTCCGATGAAGAACGCATTCGCCGCCGGTTGCAGAAGAAGTACGAGGAACGTACCGGTCTGTTTATCCATTTGACCATTTATATGGTCATGCAGTTGGTTTTCTGGGGCATGTGGGCGGGCGATGCGAATCTGCTCCAGCAATTTTTTACCACTGGAACGCTGCCGCTGGAAGCCCTGGACTTCCCCTGGCCGATTTTTATCACCTTCTTCTGGGGCATTGGTGTTTTTGCGAATATCATGGATTATTACAACAAGTACGGCGCAGGCGCGGAGCGCCGGGAACAGTTGGTGCAGCAGGAATTGGAACGGGAACGCCAGCGGAAGATGGGCGCTTACTATGATGCCAAACCAAAACGGGATGCCCGGATGCGGTTGACCGCCGATGGTGAATTGGAAGAAGTACCGGAAGACGAATACCCGGATGAGCAGTACAGCAAGCCCAAACGCGGGCGGCGGGATCGTTGGTAACTGGATGAGTTTGTTAAGCTGCTGAGGGACTATGGCCGAAGAGAATTACGAAGAAATCCGTAAACGGATTCAGAAGCGGTATGATGACCGGGCCGGGTTTTTTATTGATCTGGTCTGTTTTCTGGTTTTTAATGTGGGTATCTGGATTGCCTGGTTGGCAACCCCGGAGGCGGCGCGGGCGCCCATCATTTTTCCGGCGTTGGTGGTTACTACGCTGGGTTGGGGTATTGGTGTTCTCGCTCACATGATTAACTATGTGAATGGGGAAGCCCGCGAACGCGCCATCGAAGAGGCGATTGAGCGTGAACGCGCGTGGCGCGACGGGTCGCTGCTGGAAAAACCCAAACGCGATCAGCGGGTGCGCCTGAGTGATGAAGGGGAATTGGTCGAGGTGGTGGAAGAGGACGAGGCGGATAACTACAAGCCGCTCAAACGCCGCCAGTAAACCGGCGTTTTCCTAACCATATCCCAACGCTGAGTTCGCACAGAATTAAAAACCGTCTAAAATGAGGGAAAGTCTTTGTTGGAGTGAGGAGCTTTCCCTCATGGTTACGAATCCTGTTGCCATCATGCGCCGTGAAAATACGCGACTGCAAGCGGAAAACGAGCGACTGCAAGATGAACTCCGCAACTTACGTGAATTTGTGAATATCCTCCATGATCTGGCGCAGTCTACCAAATCTCTGAGCAGTGATGCCGAACTGCTGCCCCTGTTAGATGATATTTTTAATAAGGCTATGAAGCTGCTGAACGCGCCCGATGGTTCGCTGCTGCTGCTGGACGACGAAGCCAACGAACTGGTGTTTGTCCTGGTGCGTGGTGCGCTGGCGGCGAACCTGAAAGGCTACCACATCTCCGCCACCGAGGGCATCGCCGGGTGGGTGGTGCAGCAGGGCGAACCCACGCTGGTGCGCGATGTGCGGCGGGACAGCCGTTTTTCGCATACGGTGGATGAACAGTTTACGTTCCACACCCAATCTATCGCTGCTGCCCCGCTGATTGGGGATCGCAAAGTGTATGGCGTCATTGAAGTGCTGAACAAACCCGGAGATGAGCCGTTCAGTGAGGCGGATCTGGCGCTGTTGGGGCTGTTGTGCCGCTTTGCCGGGGAGGCCCTGGCGGATATCGAACGCTTTAACCCGGAAAAAGCTCCGTAAACCCAGGGCTAAAATTTATATCGCTGGCTCTCGCCATTTTCCGCTTCACCCGGAAGCGGAATTTTAATGTTGGAACTCTACCCTCACTAAACTGGAGCGATCTAGATGCGTTGGTCTTCTTGGAAAATATTCCTGTTACTTGGTATTTTCACATTGGCGGCCTTCAAAACCGCCGCGCAGGATGGCGATTATCCACCTATCGCCGCTTATGGGGTAGATAATCGTTTGTGGGTGTACCAGGCTAGTAAAGAGCCAAAAGCGCTTACCGAGGCTGAAATTTACCTAAATACTCCGCGTGATCTGGCATGGAGTCCTGATGGCAAGCGCTTAGCCTTCCGATCAAACGAAGGGTCTTTGAGTGTTTTTAATCTCAATGATGACACCACAACCACCATGATTGGCTACCCTTTTGATGAACTGCCTTTCGCCTTTACGATGGCGAGTGATGGGGTCATGTTCGGGGTGGATGGCGGCGCGATGGGGGCATCGGGGCCTGTCTATTTAGATATTACCGTGAACGATGTGAACACCGGTTTGTCGACAGGTCATGGACTATGCTGTATTGAACGCAGCACTGGTTATGGTGTTGGCTTTTTCTATTTTCCGCCCCCGACTGATGTAGCGGCTGAAGACTGGGGCTGGCATATCACCGGGTCGCATTTCCTCGAAGACACGCCTTTTGGTATTTTGTACTCATCTCTCGAAGGACTGCGATTGGATGGCGAAACTGTTTGGCCGACTTCTGATGCGGTGTTATCGCCAGACCGGACGCGCGTGGCTACCGATAATGTTGAAGTGAACGGTAATCGCATTTCTTATGTTGGCGGTGTTGCAATCCTTGATCTTGCCAGCCAGGAACACCTGACTTTTCAGACGGAGGCTGACCCAATCTGGTTGGGGTGGGGTGGCAATGATGTGCTGTTTTATACCAGTAAAAATTCGATTCGGGATTTGTATGCTGGGTTGGGAGAGGAAGCGAAAGCAAAATTTGATCATCTATTCCACGACGATTTGGTATCCGACTGGCCGCCGCAGCTATCTTATAACCAGGTCTATATTCACCAACTGAATCTTGCTGATGGAACCGAGAAAATTATTTATCAGACGGAAGCCTATGCGATTGGCCGGTTGATGCCCTCCCCTGATGGCCGGGAAATCTATTTCAGCACGATTCCCAACATGGATGGGTGGCTGGAAACGGTTCTTAAGAGCGCGATCAGTTGCAATAACTATGACTGTATTCGCCCGCTTTTTCCGCCCTCGTTATACCGGTTGGATGTTGCCAGTGGGCAGGCTGAGCTGATCGGCGTCGGGCTGTACCACGCCACTATCAATTTTGGGGCAGACCGATAAAGAAGCTGAGAATCAAAAAGGGCGCAGCGAACCGCGCCCTTAAAAACATCATCGCATGGGGTTTAATTACGCCAGTACTGCCTCCGGGTCAACCAACGGCAGATTAAACGTTTCCGCCACCGCCGGATGGGTAATCTTGCCCTGGTAGACATTTAGCCCTTTGGTGAGGCCGGGGTCACTGTGCAGGGCGTTGCGGACGCCGGTATCGGCCACTTTCATGATGTATTTCAGCGTCGCGTTTGCCAACCCAAAACTGGAGGTGCGCGGCACAGCCCCCGGCATATTGGCGACACCGTAATGCAGCACCCCGTCTACAAAATAGGTTGGGCTGCTGTGGGTCGTGGGGCGGGTGGTTTCCACACAGCCGCCCTGGTCAACGGCCACGTCTACAATGACGCTGCCCTTGAGCATCAGTGAGAGCATATCGCGGGTAATCAAACGCGGTGCGCGCGCGCCCGTGACCAGCACGCCGCCAATCACGGCGTCAGCGGTGGTGATGGCGTCCGCGATGTTGGTTTCGTTGGAAGCTAAGGTGGTCAGGCGGCCTTTACCGCTCATTACTTCGTCAATATAACGCAGCCGGTCTAAATTCACGTCCAGCAGTGTCACCCGCGCGCCCATGCCCAGGGCCATTGTGGCGGCGTGTGTGCCAACCGTGCCCGCGCCGAGGATAACTACATGCGCTGGTTTGACGCCGGGAATGCCGCCCATCAGAATCCCGCGTCCGCCTTCTGGTTTTTCCATATAATGCGCCGCGATCTGGGTTGCCATGCGTCCCGCAACTTCGCTCATTGGCTGTAACAGCGGCAGATGCCCTTTGTCTTCAACGGTTTCATAAGCCAGGGCGGTGATGCCGCTGTCTATGAGGGCGCGCGTCTGACGTTCATCGGCGGCCAGGTGCAAATAGGTGAACAGAATGAGATTGTCGCGCAGATAACCATATTCATCCGGCATCGGTTCTTTGACTTTGACCACCATTTCGGCGCGCGTCCAGACTTCTTCAGCGGTGTGCAAAATTGTCGCCCCAGCTTTGACATATTCTTCATCGCTGAAAGCGCTGCCAACTCCGGCCCCCGCCTGCACAATGACCTGATGTTTATGCCGTACCAGTTCGCGGACGCCGTTGGGCGGCAGACTCACGCGGTATTCATTGTCCTTAATTTCTTTGGGGATGCCGATAATCATGTGTGAATCCTCATAGAGCTACGCAAGGGTGATATTTTCTATTGTACACCCTGTCGGAAAAAAGTACAGATTTTGCTACAGAGTGACCAACGGAAGATGTAATCCCGGTTGCGGCGTGTGATGGGGCCATCAGCATAAGGAGATTGTGGGGCTGGGGGCGTTTGTCGGTGGGCGGTCATGTTGGCCGCCCACGCAATTTAATCGTGTCGGATGCTTTCCTTATCCGGCCAGATAGGTTCGCAGGCGCGGTTCTTCGCCGGGGAACTTGCTAAAGATAAATTCAAACATCTTGCCTTCAAAATCCGGTCCGGCGATGATGAGATATTCATTGCTTGGCAGCCAGTAGAGCTTGGTAAAATTATCAGCGGCAGCGGCGACCAACCGGGGCGTCTCCGGGTGATCGGGCAGCGCGGCTAACTCGGCAGCCGAAACCGAAAATTGAAAAACACCCTGGCTGGCAGCGGTAATTCTGTAGACCACCAGATCATAACCGGCATCGGTCTTTACGGGATAAATGGCGACAGGTTCACAATTGTATTGGTTAATCCGTTTGTCGCGGCACTGCGGCCCACCACCCGCTGTGAGCGGGCTGGCGCTGCCGCTGCCACTGCCGCAGCTTCCGGTAGCCGAGTCGATCTGTTCACCTACCTGGACTTCAAGTCTCAGGTTGGAACCGGTTGGCTGGGAAGCAAAACTCGCCGTATACGGACTGTCGTCCCCGTAGGGGCCAACGCTCGACCAACTGTCATAAATTGTGGCTCCGGCATCTGTATTAATCACTCTAACCTGGGCAAAATCCCAGGACAATGGATTTAAATCATTTCTAAAGGAAAAAGTAACCGATGAACAGGCAAAGCTGGCGCTTTCCATAACCAGGCCCTCCGCCACGGCGGCCCAGATGGCCTGGATTGAAAGCCCCAGTAGAACCATCAGTATCCCCAACCGGCTGATTCGGCGGATAAAAGAACGCGACCCCATGATGATTTAATCCTTTTGGTGTTGTGCTATTATTCTCTAAAAATGATTATGACTCTTTTATCGAAACCTGCCAGATCAAGCTGGCGGTTCGTTTCGAAAAACAAACATATGTTATAATCACCCCACCAAATAAATCTATTCCAAGATACAACTTATGCCAACTCCAATCTCAACGGCTGAACTGGAAATCGGCAGTGTGCCTTCCCCGAACTGGCTTTCTCAACAGTTCGAATTGTTCTGGCCGCGTTTACAAGAGGCCAGCAACAAACAACGCATTGACTCCAAATATCGCCCCATTATTTTGTTTTACCTGGGATTTTTCTGGATTGTGGGCTGGACGTTCTGGGTCATTGTGACGTCGTTGGTGCCAATGTTCCGCCGCCCGCTTACCATGCTGGGGTTTCTGGCGGTGATGGGCCTCCTGGTATTTGGCTGGCTGTTGTTTGCCAATCGTAATTCCAATCGGTGGGCCAAAGCTGCGCTGGGGATCGCTGTTGTGATTTTGGTGCTGCTGGCGCTGACCTTCCCGCTCTGGTCGTCGCAGCCGGTGGCGCAGGCTGGCAGTCAGGCGCTCATCGGGCTGATGTTGATCGTCGCGGCGGTTCTGGTGGTTTTGAGTTTGCTGATTGTGGTGGGCGCGTTTTTTGCGATTTATCTGCTGGTTGGGCAGGGGCAAACGGGGCTGTGGGCCGTCGCTACCGCTGTGCTGATGTTAGCCGTCTTTGGGCTGTTTCTGGCGCTGCTTTCCCCGGTTCTTTACCCTTATCCCTTTATTCTGTGGGCGGTGGGGGCGCTGCTGATTTGTGGTTTGGGGGCCGCCGCCTTTTTTGTCCCGATCTGGCATGTTGATTTGAAGTATGGCGAAATCTTTTTAATCGCGGATCCAACCGCCGGGCCGGAAAAATTTCGGCTGGTGATGCGACCCGCGCCGGAGGTTGATAAAGCCCTGATCGAAGCGGTAATCCGGGCGGGCGCAGCGGCGGAACGGGTTAACAAGTTCCTGGATTATGGTGGGCCGCAGTTTATGCAGGAGGAGTTAGTTCAGGCGGTGGGGACGAACAGTCAGTCGGCGTTATATCAGCTTTTTACCCAGACTCGGGATCCGCACCGGCAGCCGAAAGCGATTCTACGCGCCCATACTTTTAAAAAGATGCGATTGGTGTGGACACGCAGCGATAACATTAAAATTGATTCCACAACGGTGGATAATCTGATAACGAAGGAAGGCACAAGCCTGGCCGTTGAACTCGGCTTCGCTTGCACTTTTGACCCTTTTGACATCCGCGAGCCGGACTCCTGGCTAAAACTGGCGGATTGGGAGTCCATCGGGGCGATGAGAAAGTTTTTTCAGGATGTGTTGGGTTGGCGCGCGCGGCAGATTGCTCAACAGTATTTTGTGGGGATTCCGTTACAGTCGGCGATGACGGATGGCAGCATCAAAAAGTTTCGTCACGAACTAGCCGAAAAAATGGCCTGGGCGAAAGATGTGTTTGGGTTGACGCTCAAGCCGGAAGGGGTTCAATGCCGGCCCCTCGTCCCCGATCAGGTGCGCCTGGAAGAAATTAATATGCTGGCGTCCCACCCGCGCGCCCAGGCGGAAACCGCGCGGATTCAAGCCCTGGTGGAGCAGGTTTTTAAATATAATGTGCCGCCCAAACTGCTGGCCGGATTGCTGCTGGTAGACAAAGGTTCGGAGAAGCTGGTGCAGTCCACTTTTGATGATATGCTCGGTCTACCGGACCCGGATGTCGGCCAGCGCGAGATTTACCACCAGCAAAAATATTATAACCAGCAACCGCTGCTGCCCCAGGCTCCACCGAACCCAACGCTGCCGCCGTCTACACCGCCGCCACCACCAGCGCCAGCGCCGAGAGGCAAACGGCGTTCGTTTAACATCGGCCAGCGTTTAACGGCTACGCGGTCAAATGATGGCGTGTTCCGTGTTACACCGAAAGATGATGATGAGGACAGCCAGGAAACAAAACCGAGTTAGCTTCACAGCCATCAAAGGTAAGCTGGGGCGATCATTCAGCATCGCCCCAGCGAAATTTTCGTTAAAAACCGGGACGGACTCCCGCTACCCCTACGGGCGCGGTTGTCCCTGGAGATACCGCCGGAGTAGGGGCAGACTCACCGTTGGCGCGCCCGCGTAAGAGAGATTCATCAACTCTTTCGCTTTGAGGGCGCGTTCAACTTCGGGGCCGCAGCCATTATAGAGGCCCTGCGCGATGTCCCAGAGGCATTGGCATTCATCCAGGGACAGGCTGTCCAGAATGGTTTCACATTCCTGCCGGACCCCCTGGAACTGAAGCAGATGGTCACATAACAATTCCATCGTGATCGTGCCTGTTGCCAAGTCTTGCATATAGGGAAAACTCTTGCGCATCAGGCCGGGATGTTTGCTGGTGGCATCCAGCAGATTACGCCGGTTTGCGGGTTCCAGCACGCGCTGATAACGTTCTTCCAGGCGGCGCAGCATGGCGTCGGCACTGTCCCGGTCCAGCGGGCCGAGATAGCGCACCGAACCGTCAATCAGTTCCAGAAAACCTTCCATCTTTTTCTGTTTGGGTTCATCAACTAACTGGCGCAGCGGGCGGCGGCTGGTCGTCAAAAAGACGATCCGATTTTTAAACTCATCGCGCACCCCGCGCAGCGATTCAAAAAATTCCGCTGGTAAATTGGCAAAGGCTTCAAATTCATCAAACAGAAAGGCAATTTTCCAGTACGGCCCCAGACGCATAATTTCAAAAATTACTTCTTCCAGATGGCGGATGCCTGACTGAACCAGCAGCGCTTGATCCTGGAAGAGATTCAAATAAAGTTCCTCCACCTGTTTTGAGAGGTGTTCCTCTTCGGAGGCCGCAGCGGGCAGCAGGCCGCGATCTTCTAACTCTGTCACGGTGCGGCGCAGGCGGCTGAGCATAATTTCATAACCCGGCCAGGCGGTGCCCGCCTGCTGCAAGGCCCGTTCTTGCAGATGGACAATCTTATGCGGATCAAGCAGCACCATGAGCATATACGGCGCATAATCCCCCAGGTACTGCCGTTTGACGCGCTCATCTACCAGCAGTTGCAGCAGGTTACTTTTTCCCACGCTGCCCACCCCGACCAGCGAACACGACTCGCCAGCGAATAACAACCGGAACACGTATTCGGTATCTCGTTCCCGATAGTTGAGGGGTAAAGCGGACGGGTTCGGATTGGATTGGTCGGTCATCTTGGACTCCCCTGTTTTCTTGGATTGTACCGCACGTTACTCTATTACTAACAGAGGTGCGCCCTGATCCGTCCCCCAAATTCAGGGCGTTTAGCCGCTATTGACCGGCTTTTGGGGATCATAAAACGACAATTGACCGCATAATAGAAATGATTGGTTGTATAGGGGGTGGAAGATGGCCGAAAAAGCCAAATTAAAACGCGGCATTCGCCAGACGGTAGGGGTATGGGCATATTTTTTCCCGTCGCTGGTGGCGTCCGGGTTTGAGATGGAATCGGCGTTGGGATTGGAAGATACCAGCGAACGGCTGCAAAACCTGTCGCGGATTCGTATTTCCAGACCGGTGTCATTTTTTGATAAAGTGATGGGGGCGTTCGTGGCCGGGGAAACGGTGATTGATATGCCGACGAGCAAGCTGGATCGCCCGGTTAATGTTATGTTCGATTCACAGGATATAGATACCTATACCTATCAATTGAATTTCCGCGATGAGTTGTTTCAAGTCCAGGTGCGCGGGTATCTGAAACGCTGGGAGGCCAACAGCACGCTTATCACCGGTCAGGTGCAGTTTGACTTGCATTATACCAAAATTCTTTTCAAGGTGATTAAAAGTTTTTTCATCGCGGTAGCGGTGGCCGTTGGTCTGGCGATCAGTATTTCCCTCCTGCAATTTCGTTTCAGTATCTTTGGGTTTTTGTTGGGGGAAACCTCGCTGAATACCCTGTTACCGCTGATCGGGCTGTTGTGGCTGCCAGTGCTGGCGGTAGTATGGATTAACGATGTGGTGGCTCCCGCGCACCTGCGGCGTTACCGGTTGGTGACTCGCTTGGAAGATGCACTTCTGTATCTACCATTGTAACGGGGAATGATGGACAAAACTAAACTTCGGGCCAAACGCAAAGCTCGCTCCCGGCCCACCTTTGATTTTGTGTCGTGGTATTCGCTGCTGGAATGTGTGAATTTGCTCAAACAGCAGAATGGACAAGTGGCAGGGGAGTTGGGCGTTTTGTCACCATTTCGGCCACCGGAATATGAGTTAGCGGTTGAGATGCGGCGGGTTAATCAAGTTTCTTATGATTTTTGCCTGCAATGGAAACTCAAAAAGTATCGCTGGCGGCCATTCCCTAGCAAGCATCCTTATGTTCTGGCGAAAGGTTGCATCAAGCAGCAGGACAGCCCTACGCGGATTGTGGGTCAGATAAAAGTTGTGGACGTTAATGGTATCGTTTTTACGGTATGGAGTTTGAGTTTAGTGTTTCTATTTTATCAAGTTCAGTTCATGGTGGAAATATAGATTTTCCAGAAGTAGCGTTTCTGGCGCTTGTCGGATACTGGGCGATAAAACATCTTTTGTCTTTGTGAAGGCTGCACAATCGCCTTGTGAGCATCATCTATGACACGCTTCCTGTTTCATGAACTTTATCTATTGAGACGAATTGGAACTTGTATCCGACTCGTAAAATTCGGTAATATAAACAATAACGATTGCAAAAACTGTAATGTCAGGTTTTCCTATGTCCGCTGTTATAAGCGATTCACAAATACTCCCGGAATTAGAACCCGAAACTTACTTTAATCGTGAGTTAAGCTGGCTGGAATTCAACCACCGGATTCTGGCGCTGGCGCAGGATGAGAGCCTGCCCTTGCTGGAGCGGGCGAAGTTTCTGGCGATTTTCAGCAACAATCTCGATGAGTTTTATATGGTGCGGGTGGCTTCCGTTCACAATAAGCTCAAGGTTGGTATGAGCGCGCGCCCGGATGGGTATCCACCGGCGCACCTGCTGATGGAAATTCGCCGTCGGGTACTAGACATGACCCACCAGCAGCGGAACACGATGCGCCGCATTTTCGCGCAGTTGGAAGAACATGGTATCCGGGTGACGGATGTTGCCCAACTGGAACCCGACCAGCGGGAAGCTCTGCGGGCATATTTTAATGAGGAAGTTTTCCCAGTGCTGACGCCGCTGGCGGTAGATCATGCGCGGCCTTTCCCGTTTATCTCCAATCTCAGTTTGAATCTGGCCGTGGTCTTGGAACGGACGCTGGGCAAAAATCATCACCCGGAATTTGTGCGTTTGAAAGTGCCGGATGTGCTGCCGCGCCTGGTGAACGTCAATAAGGCGATGCACAGTTACAGCAGCGCCGCCGAACCCGCCGAAGCGATTTTTGTCTGGATGGAAGATGTGATTGCTGACAACCTGGATTTGCTCTTTCCGGGGATGGAGGTGGTCGAACATTATCCTTTCCGGGTGACCCGCAGTGCCGATATTGATTATGAATACGAAGAAGATGACATTGCCGACATCAGTTCGCTGATTGAAGAAAGCGTGCGCGAACGGCGGTTCGGCCCGATTGTGCGCCTGAGCGTGCCGGAACACATCAGCAAAAAATCGGTTCATAATCTGGTGCAGCAGCTTCGGGTGGAGCCAGAGCGGGATGTCTATACTCACGAGGGGGCCTTAGGTGTCAGCAGTTTGTTCGAACTGGCGTCGGCTGATCGGCCTGATTTGAAGTATCCGGTATACGTGCCGCGTCTGCCGCGCCAACTCAGTGTTAACAGCGATCTCTTTGCGGTGATCCGCCAGCAGGATGTTTTGCTGCATCATCCCTACGATTCCTTTAAGCCGGTGGAAGATTTCTTCTGGCTGGCGGCGCGGGACCCCGATGTTCTGGCAATCAAAGCCACACTCTACCGCGTTGGTAAAAATTCGCCCGTCGTCGAAGCGCTGTTGGAAGCCCGCGATAATGATAAACAGGTGGCGGTGCTGGTAGAACTCAAAGCCCGCTTTGATGAGGAAAATAATCTGGAATGGGCGCGGGCGCTGGAACACAAAGGGGTTCATGTCACTTACGGCGTGGAAGAACTGCCCGTTAAAACCCACGCGAAGGTTTCGTTAGTGGTGCGGCGCGAAGGGGACGGTGTGCGCCGTTATGTTCACCTGGGGACGGGGAACTATAATGCGTCTACGGCGCGGCTGTATTCCGATTTAGGGCTGCTGACCGCCAACCGGGAATTGGCCGATGATGCGTCCCGGTTGTTTAATCGTCTGACTGGCTACGCCCCTTCAACCAACTACAAGCGGTTGCTGGTGGCCCCTGAATATCTGCATAAAGCCCTGCTGAAACTGATTGATAACGAGATTGAAGCGGCGCGGGCCGGAAAGCCCGCCCGGTTGATCTTTAAAATGAACCAGCTTGAAGAAGACGCCATGATCCAAAAGCTGTACCAGGCGTCGCAGGCGGGGGTACAGATTGATCTGCTGGTGCGGGGCCTGTGCTGTCTGCGGCCCGGTGTGCCGGGGATTAGTGACAATATTCGGGTTATCAGCCATGTCGGGCGTTTTTTGGAACACAGCCGCATTTATTATTTCCAGAATGCCGACCCCGACCAGCGCTTTTACCTGGGCAGCGCGGATTTGATGCGCCGGAATTTGCTAAATCGGGTCGAAGTTGTTTTCCCGATTTTTGATCCGGGCTTACAACAACAGATTCTACGCATCCTGGCAACTTACCTGCATGATAATCTGTCCGGTTGGGTTTTAGCGCCGGATGGTCAGTATCAGCGCGTTCAGCCGCGTGAGGGCGAACGTCTGCTGGACTGCCAGCAAATGTTTATGCTGGACAGCGCCGGGATTGATGCGCTGCCCTGATTGTTACCGCTGACCGGCCTATTTTGTGGTTTCAAACATCTGGCTTCCGGCCAGATGTTTTGATTCTGGCAGTGGAACTATTCTGATGGCTCTATACCAAAACTTGACAAAATATTTAGGTGAGACTAAAATTTGTATTGTGTGAGTTGAATTTGTAATGAACAAGGATGATGGTTATGGATGAAGGACTGAGACAGACGCTGTCTCGACGTGGTTTTCTAGGTCTTGGTCTGGGGAGTGCAGCGAGCGCCACCGGCGCTTATCTGTTGGGGCAGTCGGCCCAGGCTTCCGCGCCGCCGGTAAAAATGGCCCACACCGATCATGACAGCGGCGGTCATGGTGCGGGGATGAAGGAAATGTTGGTCGGTGCCGTAGATCACCAGCGTAACGGCTTTGACCCCATGCACCTGCTGGTGGATTGGGATTACGGCACACTCGTGGAAGACAGCAAAACTGGCGTACCGGTACGCGAATATCAGGTGGATGCGGGCGATGTGGAAATTGAAATCGCGCCGGGGATTTTCTTCCCGGCCTGGGCGTACAATGCGCGGGTGCCAGGGCCGACCATTCGCTGCACCGAGGGCGATCAGCTCCGTATCCACTTTGCCAACTATGGCAGCCATCCCCATACCATGCACTTTCATGGTTTTCATCCGGCAGAAATGGATGGCGTGGAAGGGGAACATCGGGGTGCGATTCTGCCCGGTGAAGATTTTACCTACGAATTTGATGCCGATCCGTTTGGCTGCCATCTGTACCACTGCCATGCGGTTCCGCTCAAGCGGCATATTCACAAGGGCATGTACGGGGCGTTCATTATTGATCCGCAGGCCGGACGCCCACCAGCTCGCGAATTCATGATGGTCATGAACGCTTTCGACACCAATTTTGACAGCGCGAATGAGATTTATGCCGTGAATACGGTTGGGCATGAATTTATGCACCGTCCGATTCCGGTGATGACCGGCGAACTCATCCGTATCTACCTGATTAATGTGGTGGAGTTTGACCTCATCAACTCATTTCACCTGCATGGTAATTTTTTCGACTACTACGACACCGGCACGACCCTGCAACCAACGCTGCGGACAGTGGATACCATCATGCAGGCGCAGGGGCAGCGCGGTATCCTGGAATTTCGTTTCCGCTGGCCGGGACGATTTATGTTCCATGCCCATGTCAGCGAATTCGCGGAGCTGGGCTGGATGGGCTTTTTTAACGCGGTTAAACCAGCAGACTTTAATGCGGCGCTGGCCGAGGTCGGTCTGGATGAGGAATGGGATTACAAAGGCACAAACGGCAGCACGATCAGTCAACGGAGTTTAGCCAAATGACGACTCAAACGACGACACCCCCCGCCGCCAGTCCAGGAACCCAAGTGCAATCAGGAGTCACTTGGGTGCTGGCACTTGTCCCCCTGATTTTGTTAGGTGTGGTTCTCACTTATCTGGTGGTTTCCGGCGGTGGGTTAACCGAACTGGCCGGGCCGCCGGTTGAACAGGTCATGATTCAACGGATTACTTTGCCCGAACCCGGGGTGATTCAGGTGGAGGTGGTCAATGATGGTCCCCAGGCCGTGACCATTCCGCAGGTGTTGGTAGATGATGCCTACTTCTACTTCACGGCGGAACCCTCAACCACTATCCCTCGGTTGGGGCGGGCGACTTTCACCATTAACTATCCCTGGGTGGCGGAGGAAACCCATCTGGTAGTTTTAATCACGTCGCTGGGCACAACTTTCGAGGGAGAAATCCTGGCAGCGGTGGAAACACCCCAAATCTCCGGCCAGCTATTTGCCCAATTTGGACTGGTGGGGATATATGTCGGGATTGTTCCTATCGGCTTGGGGATGTTATGGTTTCCCTTCATGCGGCGACTGAGTAAAAGCGCGATGAATTTTATCCTGGCATTGACCATCGGCCTGCTGGTTTACCTGGCAATCGGAACCTGGTTGGATGCTAACGAATTTGCGGGGGAACTACCGGCTTTCTGGCAGGGCATTCCACTGGTGCTGTTTATCGCGTTGATGACCCTGGGCGCGCTGCTGGCGGTTAGCAGTCTGCGCCGGGGGCAGGAAGTCACCCCGTTGGGTGTGGCGTACCGGATTGCGCTGGGAATCGGCCTGCATAATCTGGGGGAAGGGTTGGCGATTGGCGCGGCTTTTGCCTCCGGGCAGGCGGCGTTGGGGACGTTCCTCATTTTGGGTTTTACCCTGCACAACATTACCGAAGGCGTCGGGATTGCTGCGCCAATTGTGCACCACAGCCCTGGTTTAAAACATCTGCTGCTGCTGCTGCTGCTGGCTGGAACCCCCGCGATTGCCGGGACATGGATTGGCGGTTTTGCCTTTAACCCGGTTCTGGCGACCATTTTCCTGGCCGTTGGGGTGGGCGCGATTTTGCAGGTAGTTTGGGAAGTGGGCAAACTCGTGGCCCGCGATACGGAACGTTTGGGAAAGCCGTTGGTGAACTGGGTGAATCTGGCGGGATTAGCTGTCGGGATTGCGCTCATGTATTTCACCGCCTTTCTGGTGAAGTTCTAGGCTAGGTGAGAGCCGGGGTAGACTCCGGCTTTTAATTTTTATTCCCCTTGTTTTGCCCCTGAACTGCTCCTCTAAACTCGACAAATAAGTCGAAGCATGTCATACTGTCCGTAGTGTTTCATGTCCAACACCCATAAGAAATATTTAGCCCCGCTTGATGTAATAGGCTTTTGATTTTTCCCGTAAACTTATTTTTTAGCTGTATTTTGCAAAACTGCCCCTCATGGCGGGCTTTGATACTGCACATTACAAAGGTACATCGTCAACAACCAGCCGCTAAAGCGACTGGCTTGTCCCTGGCGCTACACCCGCCGCTTCGGTGACAGCAGCGTTGATGGCGGGTGCATCCGAGACAATAGGCGCATTGACTGACGCCCAACAAGCAATGTTTAAGGCAGCGTTGACATCGGCGTGAGCCGTGTGTCCACAAGCAGCACAAAGGAACTCCGATTGGGAACGGCGATTTTCTTTAGCGATATGTCCACAGGCAAAGCACCGCTGCGACGTGTAGCGTGGGTCAACATACTCGACCTTCACGCCGTACAGTCGGGCTTTATAGCTGACGAACAATCGCAGTTGATGGAAGCTCCAATTGTGCTGTCTGGCTCGTTCTTCTTTGCCTTTAACCCTGGTCCGGCGGTTAATCCCCTTGAGGTCTTCAAGGCGGATGCTTCGCCCCGTGCGTTCGGCCTTCTGAACGAGTCGCTTCGAGATGCAGTGGTTGACATCTCTTTGGAATCGGCGTTGTTTGCCGGACAGTTGCTTGAGGTGACGCTTGGCCGACTTCGAGCCGCGCTTTTGCAGGCGTCGGCGCAGTTGCGCGTGTTGGTGGCGGTTGACTTCAATCACGTCGCTGCTGAACATTTCACCATCACTGTCAACCGCGATGTTGGTTCTGCCCAGGTCAACCCCAAGCGCGGCGTCGGTTTCCTGTTCGGTTGGGTCGGGGATGTCACACACCGCCAGCAGGTAAAAAGCCTCCTTGCTCTTGCTGTAGACCAAATCGCTTTCCCCCTTGCGGTAGGCCAACAGTTCGCGCTGGCGTTGGCCGCACAGGTACGCGATATTCAACCGTCCACCAACCGACCAGATGGACACATGCTGCTGGTCGGTGTACCACGTCAGGATACGATCATCGTAGGCAATCGCCCCGTGTGGCCGGAAGTGGCGCTGTGTCTTTTTGTCTTTTTTGTAAGCGTCCGCCACTTTTGCGAACAATCTCACGACCACCTGAGCCGACAAGTCCGAGGAGGCGCGCAGCGCATGGTACAACGCCTGATGCAGCGCGAAGCTGCGAAATGTCTTATGCTCCCAGGCATAGGCGCTGATCTGGTCACACAAGGCGTTCGCCTGTTCCAGCGTTTGCAAAAGGTACTGCCGTTGTTCGGGTGTCGGCTGAAGTTTGACCTGAACAATCAGTTTCATACCCCAAGTATAGCTCGAAAAGTCGCATATTTCAAGGCTTTGAAGCTAAATCCTCTGGTTTTTTTCAATATACTTTCGGCTGGTTTCGGCGCTGACATACCCGGCTGTGCCCACGTAGTCGCTCTCAGCCCACAGCGTCGCATTCCTGCCCCAATACTGCCGCTTGAGCGAAGCCAATTCCGGTTTCAGTTTGCGCGAGGTTATGCCTTTGAACCGACGAAGAACTTGAGCGGGCGCAGATTGGG